>NZ_QKSX01000004.1:0-212389 GCF_003234305.1 Curtobacterium sp. MCLR17_055 | reverse complement strand
AGATGTGTATAAGAGACAGGGGGCGGGCTGCTCGGGAGCTGGGTCCGGTTCGGGTGCCGCCTCGATCGACGCGCTCGGCGGGTTCGGGTCCTCGTGGCCGTCGACGATCGCCGCGACGTACACGTACCGCGAGAGCGGTGCGTCCTCGACCGTCGGCAGGGCGTCCGGCGCGTAGACCGTGCCCTCTCCGCAGAGCTGGTAGTACCGCGAGGCGCAGAAGACGACCCGGTATCCGGTCGGCTGGAGCCCGGCGTTCTGCGGCGGCGCAGTCACCGTCAATTGTGTCCCGGCCGTCACGGAGTCCGGCAGCGTGGCACGGGTCTGCACCGGGCGCAGCCCGCCCACCGTGGAGCCGTCCCCGCAGAAGTTGGACGTGCCGTCCGCGCAGGCCACCACGGTCACGCTCACCGTCGAGCCGAACGCGGCACCGGTGACCCAGGAGCCGTTCCCGCCGAAGGACACGAGGCCGCCGCCGTTGACCGAGTAGGCGTAGTGGTCGATCGATCCGTTGGGGCTCGGCTGGGCGCGCGGGTTCCGGATGCGGATCGCGTACGTGCCGTCGTCCTCGCTGAACCGCTCGACGCCGATGTCGGCCGACGCGGCCCCCGGGGCGGAGTACCCCTGCACGGACGCCGCACGGCTCGGCGTGCAGAACAGACCGTTGTCGGCAAGCGCGACGTACTGGAAGTTGCCGTTCGAGTTCAGCGTGTCGTTGGCGCTGCCGCCGTCCCAGCGCTTGTCCGAACCAGTGGTCGAGCAACCGTTCGGGATGTTCGCCCCGGGCGGGTACCGAACGATCGTGAGCGTTCGACCGCCCCCGGCCCAGTCGTTCTCGGCCGCACTGAGCGACACGTTGGTCCGCCCGGGCGACACGTCGCGCGACGCGTTCAGCGTCGGGACGCCCGGTGTCCCGACGGCACTGCCGGTGGCGGACGCGGAGTTCCACTGCACGACGGTGCCGTTGCGGTCGGCGTCGTTGCGAGCGGACACGGTGACCTTGTACTGGGCAGCGCTCTGGGCGCCGGTGAACGAGGTGTTCGTGGCGGTACCGGTGTGCCGCGTGGTCGACAGGCCCGGGCCCTCGATCGTGACGATGTAGTCGTCGACCGCGCTGCCGTTGTTCGGCGCGGAGACCTTGCCCCACTTGACGTCGAGCTGGTTCGGTGTCGCCTTGCTCGGCGTGACCGTGATGCCCTTCGGGGGCGCCGGCACGAAGTCCGCACTCATCGGACCCGAGCGGGACGAGGGCTTCGAGTCACCGATCGCGTTGGTCGCCACGACCTGGAACCGGTACGACGCCTTCGGGTCGAGTCCGGTCAGCGTGCACACCGTCGCGGTCCCGCAGTTCTTCGAGACGCCGTTGGTCCCGACGACCCGGTAGCCCGTGATCGGCGAGTTGTTGCCCTGCGGGGTCGACCACGTGAGCGTGACCTGACCGCCGTCGTAGGAGCCGGTGCGGGTGGGTGCGCCCGGAGCGTCCGGGACGTCCTGCACCGAGATGGTGACGTCGCCCCAGACGTACCGGTCGGGGTCGTTCGTCGCGTCCGCCACCTGGTACTGCAGGTGGGCGTCGCCGGGCTTCGCGGTGTCGGCGACCGAGACCTGCAGGCGCGTGCGGTCACCACTCGGTGTGACGGTGACGCCGCTCGGCAGCCCGCCGGACAGACCCCGGATGTTCACGACGCGCAACCGCTCACCCGGGAACGGGTTGGTCGGCTGGTCGTTCGTGAGCACGTCGATGGTGGTGGTCGCCCCGCGCTTCGTCACCGACCGGTCGGCGCCGGGCTGGACCACCGGACGGGTGGAGGCGACGACGCCGACGGTGACGGTGCCGGCGCGACCGGTGTTGGCGTCGTCTGCGACACCGATCCCGATCGACGCGGTGGTGTTCTTCTTCGCGGTGTCGGCGACCGAGATCGTGAGCTGCTGCTTCGCGATCGACGCGGTCGTCCCCGCGGCCGGCCGGCCGACGATCGAGTACCGGAGCTCGGGCAGGTCCCTGGGGTACGGGTAGTCGGTCAGCTTCGTCAGGTCGATCTTGCGCGTCTCGCCCGGCTGCATCTCGACCGAGGATCCTGTGAACGCAGGCGGCTGGTTCGACCGGGGCGTGACCGTGATCGGGAGCACGAGCGTGGCGACGCGGCCCTTGCCGCCGTTCGCCGACGACCCGTCGGTCACCTCGAACGAGATCGACGCCTTGCCGTAGTAGAGCTTCGACGACGTGAACTGCAGCGTCGACGAGTCCACCATCAGACTCTGCCCGTTGGCGTGGGTGGCCTTGACCGTGCCGCGGTCGGTGATCTTCGCGGTCTCGCCGTTCGCCGTCACGACGAAGTCCTGCAGCGGGATGCGGACGGTGGCCTCGCTCTTCACCGTGACCGCACCGGCGCTGCGGTTGATCTGGGGCAGGGCATCGTCGAAGCCCGGCACGTTGATGAAGCCGTAGGAGACGATGTCCGGGTGGTCGGCCCGGGCGACCGAGAACGGGATCACCTGCGAGTCGTCGGTCAACCGGACGGTGATGCGGCCGTCGTCGGTGGGCGTCGCGGTGTCGCCGTAGCCGGGGACGACCCCGACCCGGAGGTCGGCCGCGGTGCCCTCGGCGAAGAAGACGTTGTCGAGCACGTCGACGGTCACGCTCTGCCGGTGCAGGATGTCCTGCAGGTCGAGGGTCGTGTCGTCGACCTCGGGCCGGAGCGGCTGGGCGTCGGGGTCGACGGTCACCGTGAGGAACGCCGTGCTCGACCCCCCACTGCTGTTCGCGACGGTGTAGAGCACCGCGAAGTCACCGCTCTTCGCCGACTCCGGAGGCGTGACGCGGATCTGCTGCTTCCGGAGGACCTTGGCGGTGACGTCCTCGGCCGTCGGCTCGGCCTGCGCGACGGTCAGCTGCCCGCCTTCCGGGTCGGAGTCGTTCTGCAGGACGCGCACCGTCACCGACCCACCGGGGCGGATCGTGACGTGGTCGGCCTCGGCCACGGGGTTCGAGGCCTGCTCGGCGCGGGGTGCGATGCCGACCCGTACGGTGCCGGTGGCGCGGGCCCCGAGGGCGTCGACGACGGTGTAGGTGAACTCGTCGGTGCCGGCCGAGTAGTCGCCCGCCTCGTAGGTCAGGGCGTCCGAGGCGACGTCCGAGACCGACCCCTTGTCGGGGTTGGAGCCCACGCCGACCAGCTGGACGGAGTCGCCGTCCGGGTCGATCCCGTTCAACGGCACGCTGACACGCACCGACGACCCGGCGACGACGCGCGCGGTGACGGTCTGCGGGACGGGCGGGTTGTTCGTGGCGGCGTCGCGTTCGCGCACCGAGATCGACACCGCGGCGTCGGCGTACTGGCCGTCCGGGCCGGCGACCCGGTAGACGGCGGTGTAGTTGCCCGGCGTCTTCGGGGCGAGGTACCGCAGGTGGTCGCCGGAGACGAACAGCAGGCCGCCGTCACCGGGGACGTTCTGCACCAGTTCGGGCTGCAGCGTCAACGGCTCGCCCTCGGGCTGGGTGTCGTTGTCGAGCACGTCGATGTTCGCGACGTCGCCGACACGGACGGTGGCGCTGTCCGGCTGGGCGACCGGGGGCTGGATGCGGTCGGGCTTCGGGATCTCGACGACCGTGATCGTGCCGGGTGACGACGCCAGGCCGTTCGTCTCCGTGTACCCGAACGAGACCGGCCCGTCGAGGGGTGCCGTGAGCGTGACACGGACCGTGTGCTGGTCGAGGATGCTCGCCTGCACACCGCTGCCCCGTGGGGGTCCGTCGAGCGCCGTCACGAGCAGCACCCCGCCCGCCGGGTCGATGTCGGTCGCGGTGACGTCCGTGTCCTTGGTGGACAGGGTGTTCACGAACACCGTCTTCGGCGTGGTGATCGGCGCCGTCGAGGCGTCCGGTGGCGCGAGGACGGTCACCCGGACGATGCCGCTCGAGGTCTTCACGCCGTCGGTCACCGTGTACTCGAGCTGGTGGTCGCCCGCCCGCTCCCCCTGCACCCGGAAGGTCCCGGCGTCGTAGCTCGGGGTGACGGTGAGCCCGGACGCCGACGACACGCTCGTCAGCGTCACGGTGCCGTTGCCACCGCGCACGTGGTCGAGCGGCTCGACCGTGAAGGCCTTGCCGGCGTACCCGGACACCGGGAACGGATCGGCGCGCAGCGGGACGGTGCCCTGCTTGGCGACCCGGACCGTCACGGCACCCCGACCGTCGGCGCGACCGTCGCTCACGACCAGCTGCACGGAGCGCTCACCGGTCCGGCCGCTGTCGTTCCGGAAGTCGAGCAGGCCGTCCGGTGTGGTGGACACCCGGTCACCGTTCGACGCGGTCGCCGACTCCAGGTACACCGGGTCGCCGTCCGGGTCGACCCAGTCGCCGAGGACGTTCGAGACGACGTGCCCGTTCTGGACGACGTCGGCCGAGGTGTCACGGACCTGCCGCGGCGCCTCGTTCTGACTGTCGGGGCGCACGCTGATCCGGACGGTCGCGGTGTCCGATCCGCCGTTGCCGTCGGTGATCGTGTACGGGAACGTCACGGTCCCGGTGGCGCGCGACGACAGCGTGACCTGCAGGCGTTGACCGTCGCCGACGATCGCGACGCGGCCGGCGGACTTCGAGATGGTGCCGACCTCGCTCACGATGATCGGGTCACCGTTCGGGTCGTAGTCGTTCAGCAGGACCGGGAGGCTCGTGGTACGTCCCGGACGAGCGCCCAGTTCGTCGTCCACCGCCACCGGTGGCTTCTGGTCCTTGTCGACCTCGGGGTCGTCGTCGGAGACCTGCTCCTGCTGCTGCTCGTCGTCCTGCTTGATCAGGTCGGCCCAGTTGTCGATGAGCTGCCCGCTCCGGTCGATCGCCCAGGAACGGCCGCTCGTCGGGTCGTTGGCGACGACGGTGTCGCCGTTGTGCAGGATCTGCAGTTCGCTCGTGCCGCCGGTGCTCGCCAGCCGCTGCAGCGCGTTGCCGTCACACGTGTCGATCGCCTGCCCGCCCGCCCACGCCGCGTACGTGCAGGAGCCGTCGACGTAGGGCCGCGCGGCTCGTCCGGCCACCTGGAGCGCGGTGGCGTCCACGGTGCCGGAGGCGCTGACGCGGACCAGGCCCGCCGTGCCCGCGACCGTCACCTGGGCCGTGCTGTCGGAGGACCGCTGGAGGGCCGGCGACGACCCCACCCGGTCGCCGAGTTCGACGGTGCGGCCGTCGACCGACAGGGCACCGCTCGTCCGGTCGAGCACGGCGAGGTGACCGTCGAACGTGGCGACCTGGAAGTCGTCGCCGCGGTCCATGTCGACCTTCCACCGTTCGGCGACGGTGAGTGTCGTGCCGACGTCGATCAGCGACGCCGTCCCGGTCTTCGCGGAGTAGACCGCGACGTGGCCGTCGGAGGCGTCGAAGACGGTGTCGGCGCCCAGGGTCAGGTCTGCCTTGGCCGACGCGTCGAACTCGGCGAGGTCGTTCGCGGGGGTCGCCCAGAGCTCGCCCGTGTCGGCGTTGCCGATGACCGCGGTGTCGCCCGCGAAGAAGACCTGCGGCGTCCCCGCCGGCAGCGTGATCGCATCACCCACGGTGGCGTCGGCGACGTCGACCCGGGCGACCGTGCCCTTCGTCTCGTCCACGCTGTAGACGGTGGAGCCGCGCTGCAGCACGGACAGGTCGTCGCTGGCCGTCTCGACGGCGGTGTTGAGCTGCAGGATGCCGGTGTTCGCCCGGCCGACCGCGCCGTACTCGGCCGAGGGCACCCAGACCGTGCCGTCGCCGAGGTCGACGCGTTGCGTGTGGTACCCGGTGGAGACGATGGCGGTGGTCGCGACGACGGCGGCGACGAGCACCGAGGCACCGGTCGTCACGGCGGCGGAGCGGTGCTTCGCGAGGAGGGCGCGGATCACCCGGCGCTCCCGATCGTCGCGCACTTCTGCGCGCTCGCGGCACCCGTCTTGCCGTCGCGGTTCACGGCGACGGCGATGCACTCCTCGTCGCCGCGTTCACCGGAGACGACGAACGTCGTGCCGGTCTGCTGGCTCGACGACCCGTTGGACGAGATGACGTACGTGTCGCCGCTGCGCAGCCCCGGGTCGGTCCAGCTGAAGGACACGGACTGCGGCGACGGCTCGGCACGGACCTCGGCCACGACCGGGATCGCCCCGGCGCCGAGCCGACCGACGACCACGACCGTGGCGATCGCCAGTGCGGCGACCACGACGACGGCCAGGGACGTCGCCCAGACCAGGGTCGAACGGGTCCGGCGCCGGGCACGGGTCACGGACCCGGTGCGGTGCACGGTGCCGACGCTGTGCGAACCCCCGGCCACGACCCCACCCTGCACCGCACGGCGGGTGCGACGACGTCCGCCGACCCGGGTGGGCGGCTGCAGCTCACGGATCACGGTGCGCTCACCGTGCGGGGTCGGCGTCGAGATCGCCCAGGCCTCGACCGCGACGTCGGCGGACGTCTGCGGGATGCCGAGCTCGGCCTCGACCTGCTGGAAGCCGCGGACGAGTTCGATCACCGTCGCGGGGCGGCCCTGCGGCTTGCGGGACAGCGCCGAGGCGAGCAGGCGCTCCAGCGAGGGCGGCACGTCGGTGCGACCGGTGGGCTTCACGCCGCCCTTGTCGATCCGGTGCATCAGGTCGTTCGCACCGTTCTTGCCGCCGCGGATCTCGAACGGGCTGCGCCCGGCGAGGAGCGAGTACACGGTCGCCGCGAGGGAGTACACCTCTGACTGGATCGTGCCGCGCGACTCGTCGATCAGGACCTCGGGCGCGGACCACGGGATCGACATGCCGATCGGCTCGTCGGGGTCGGTACCCCCGATCGTCGCGGCGATGCCGAAGTCGGAGAGCACGGGGTTGCCGTAGGCCGTCAGCAGGATGTTCGACGGCTTGATGTCGCGGTGCAGCACGCCCTCGCGGTGTGCGGTCTCGAGCGCCGACCCGATGCGGATGCCGATCGACAGCACCTCGGACACCGGGATCGGTTCGCGGCGGTAGCGCTCACTGAGGGACGAGGAGCAGAGCTCCATGACCAGGTAGGGCCGGCCGTCGGCGGCGACGCTGGCCTGGAGGACGGTGAGGATCGACGGGTGCGTGCTGAGCCGCGCCATCAGGTTGGCCTCGGCCTGGAACATCTGCCGGACGCGGTCGTCGACGACCTCGTCCAGCAGCACCTTCACCGCGACCTGTCGTCGGGGCATGTCCTGCTCGTAGAGGAAGACGTCGGCGAAGCCACCGGACCCGAGGACGTGCACGGGACTGAAACCGCCGATCACGGGCGGGTTGGACGGCAGGCGTCTCGCCATGGTCCTCTCCTCCCCCGGCCGAGCGGCCAGCTCTCTCGACGTGGCCATGTCATTGTACGAAGCGTGGGTGACCGACATTCCGCACGCCGATCCCCCACAGCTCGACGTGTTCCCCCAGTTCGGGGGCCAGCTAGTGGCGCGGCAGCGTGTCCTCGAGGTCGCCGTCGTCCGGTGCGGCATCGACCTGCAGCACCACCACGGTGACGTTGTCACGACCGCCGGCCACGACGGCGTCGCCGACGAGGCGCTCCGCCAGGTCCTGCGCGCCGGGCTCGCGTGCCGCGATGCGCGCGATGCCGGCGTCGCCGAGCTCCTTGGTCAGCCCGTCGGAGCAGACGATGTAGCGGTCACCGGCCCGCAGGGGCAGGGTCCACCAGTCCGGCGCCGGCGGTTCGCCGAAGCCGACCGCACGCGTGATGACGTTGCTGTCCGGGTGCTGCTCGGCGTCCTCGGCACGCAGCAGGCCGGCGTCCACCATCTCCTGCACCACCGAGTGGTCGACGGTGACGCGGCGGAGCACGCCGTCCTCGATGCGGTAGGTGCGGGAGTCGCCGACGTTGAACACAAGCGCCGCGGGCTGTCCGAGCGACGCCACGAGCGCGATCCCGGTGACGGTGGTGCCCGCGCCGATGGCGTTGCCGCCGGCTGCACGCTCGATGTCGGCTGTCGCGAGGAGCAGCGCACGCTGGATGCCCTGACGCGTGGTGAACGATTCGGCCGTCACCTGCTCGAGCCGACGCACGACCGCGTCGCTGGCACGGTCGCCCGCGAGGTGCCCGCCCATGCCGTCGGCGACGACGAAGAACGGCGCGCCCACGATGTAGCTGTCCTCGTTGTGGTCACGCCGCCGACCGACGTCGGTCGCGGCTCCCCACGAGAGTGTCAGGGTGGCGCCGTCGGCACCGGGGACGTCGATGGCGTGCGCAGTGGCTGCTCGGCCGAGTTCGGTCACGTGTCAGGATCGCTCTCTGGTGGGTCGGGGCGTGCCGTGTGCTGTCTGATCGGAGGGCCACGGGGGAACCGGAGGCAGCCCCTCTGCCGTCGGTGCGACCCGGAGGTACGGCGAGAGGACCTCGATGGCGTTGCCGTCACCGATCTCGACTACCGTACCCGTCAGCGCGACGATCGACGCACCCGAAGCCATGCGGTAGGCGGGTGCCCCGGCCGGGCGGACGACGGTCCCGTTGGTGGACCGGAGGTCCTGCACGACGACGGCTTCGCCCTCGGCGTGCATCCGGACGTGGGACGACGACACCTGCCCGTACGTCGACCGCACGGTCACGAGTTCGGGCTGCGGGCCACGGGTGACCCGCGGCAGCGACGGCCGTCGGCCGATGACCACCGGGTGGTCGAGCCGGAAGGTGCGGTCGCCGATGCGGATCGAGGGCACGCGTGCAGTGGGCGCGGCGGGCACCGCCGGGACGGCCGGGAGGCCCGGGGCGGCAGCCACGAACGGGCTCGCTCCGGCGCCGGGTCGCGCCGGCACCCGGACGACGGTGTCCTCCGGATCGACGTCGTCCACCGCTGCGGGTGGCTGGTCGCTTGCCCCGGGCGCGGGCCGGATGACCGTGTCACCGAGGACCCCGTCGTCGGAACCGGGGTCGGAGTCGGGGCCGGCTCCCGGGACGACGGGACCTGCGCCCCGGATGACGGTGTCGTCGACGGCGTCCGCCGTCCGGTCGGCCACCGATCGTCGGGGTCGCCGGATGACGGTGTCCTCGATGTCGTCGTCGTACAACCGGAGCCCTCCCAGTGTGGTCTCCCCCACCGTAGACGATCCGGTCGACCCCACGTCATCGACGCTCCCACGACGGCCCGCTGCCCGCGACGACCGAGCGCAGGACGAGCCCCGCGAGCGGGTCGTCCGCGCGGGTCTCGAGGGCGTACCGGGCACGCGTCTCCGCCCGCGCCCACGACCCGAGCGCCCACGCACACCAGGCGCCGAGCGACAGGGCGCCGGCAGCGCCCGACGATCCGTCGAACGGGCCGTCCTGCGCCCGCCACACCCGCCACGCGTCGGCGCACCGGTCACCGGCGACCCGCACGCGGGCACGATCGGGAGCCGGGCCGAAACCGTGGAGCGCCGGCGGTGTCGGGTCCGCGAAGGGGTCGAACACCCGGATCGACCGGGGGTCCGGTGTGCCCTGCGCCGCGATGAACGGCACCAGGGCCATCCGGGGCGCGAGTGCGCCGCACGCGGTCACCACGGCCGTCGCAGCGGCCGTCGACAGGTCGGCGCGACCGGGCGCGACCAGCGCGGCCGCCGCAGCGGGGAGGGTGACCGCCGCGGCGATCTCGCGAGGGAAACGGACTGCGGAGCCGGGGCTGGACTGTGCCGTGAGAGGGATCATGCACGCCATCGAAACGTGCTGGGAGCCTCCAGGCAGGGTCGCCCCGACCATCTGTGGACCGGAGCGACCTCGCTCACGCCTGTGGAGGACGAGCCGACCCGGCACCCGCTCAGGCGGCGACGGGCTCCAGGCTCTCGGCGACCAGGTCCCAGCCGCCCTCGTTGCGCTCGACGACCACGCCGTTCGCGGCCGCCCAACCGACCAGGTCGTCCATGCTGCCGATGCTCGCGACGGTGCGGGCGAGCAGCGCCACCAGGCGACCCTTCGCGGTCTTGTTCCAGTGGTTCAGCGCACGACGACGACCGGAGCCGTCGACACTCACCACCCGTGGTGCCACCGCTCCGGGCACGGGACCGAGCTGCCGGTACCCCTCGGACCGCAGGTCGAGCACCAGGCCGTCCGCACGGGTCAGCAGGGAACGGGTCGACACCGCGGGCCAGTGCGCGGCCAACCGGATCGATCCGAGCCGCGAGTCGTGTGAGAGCCGGTACGCCGGGATCGGGTCACCGGCACCGATCGGGCCGAACATCGCGGACTGCACGACCACGTGTTCCGCCCACCACGCGCGGGTCGCAGCATCCGCGTCCTGCGCGCCCAACGGGTCGTAGAGGACCCCGGTGTACCGCTCGATCGCGGGCATGGTGCCCGAGGTGTCGAGCTCGAGGTTCCTGAGCCGCTCGGCGATCGACTTCGGACCGAGCTTGAGCGCCGTCCTGGCCGAGGACTCCTCGGAACTGACGAAGCGGGCCGCGGTGATCACCGCGGCCCGCTCATCGGCCAGTTCCGGGAACGAGAGCGCACGCAGATCGAGCGTGCGGCTCGTGTCCCCGCCCTCCCGCTTCGTCTCCGAAGGCGGGAGCAGGACGGTCAGTCCGGTCAGGACGCCAGCGCGGCCTGCCGCGCGACGATCGTCACCGTGTCGTGCTCGACCGACAGGAAGCCGTCCTCGGCGTCGACCGCGACGGTCGACCCATCGGCCCGCGTGATGCGGACCTGACCCTGCGCCAGGATCGCGAGCATCGGCTCGTGTCCGGCGAGGATGCCGATCTGGCCCTCTGTCGTCCGTGCGACGACCATGGTGGTGTCGCCCGACCAGACCTCACGGTCCGCCGAGACGACGCTCACGCTGAGACCCGCCATGTCAGCGGTTCTCCTTCTGGATCTGAGCCCACTTCTCTTCCACGTCGTTGATGCCACCGACGTTGAAGAACGCCTGGGTCGCAACGTGGTCGAACTCGCCGTCGGCGATGGCGCGGAAGGACTCGATGGTGTCCTTGAGCGGCACCGTGGAGCCCTCGACACCCGTGAACTTCTTCGCCATGTAGGTGTTCTGCGAGAGGAACTGCTGGATACGACGAGCGCGCTCGACCGTGATCTTGTCCTCTTCGGAGAGCTCGTCGACACCGAGGATGGCGATGATCTCCTGCAGTTCCTTGTTCTTCTGGAGGATCTGCTTGACGCGCGTGGCCGTCTCGTAGTGGTCGGCACCCAGGTAGCGCGGGTCCATGATGCGCGACGTCGAGGCCAGCGGGTCGATCGCGGGGTACAGACCCTGCGATGCGATCTCACGGGAGAGCTCGGTCGTCGCGTCGAGGTGCGCGAACGTGGTGGCCGGAGCCGGGTCGGTGTAGTCGTCAGCCGGCACGTAGATCGCCTGCAGCGAGGTGATCGAGTGACCACGCGTCGAGGTGATGCGCTCCTGGAGCACACCCATCTCGTCGGCGAGGTTGGGCTGGTAACCCACGGCGGACGGCATGCGGCCGAGCAGCGTCGAGACCTCGGAGCCGGCCTGCGTGAAGCGGAAGATGTTGTCGATGAAGAGGAGCACGTCCTGCTTCTGGACATCGCGGAAGTACTCCGCCATCGTCAGCGCCGACAGGGCCACGCGGAGACGCGTTCCCGGCGGCTCGTCCATCTGGCCGAACACGAGGGCCGTCTTGTCGAAGACACCCGCCTCTTCCATCTCACCGATGAGGTCGTTGCCCTCACGGGTGCGCTCACCGACACCGGCGAACACCGACACACCGCCGTGGTCCTGCGCGACGCGCTGGATCATCTCCTGGATGAGGACGGTCTTGCCGACGCCCGCACCACCGAAGAGGCCGATCTTGCCACCCTGCACGTACGGGGTGAGGAGGTCGATGGACTTGATGCCGGTCTCGAACATCGAGGTCTTGGACTCGAGCTGGTCGAAGGCCGGGGCCTTGCGGTGGATCGGCCAGCGCTCGGTGATCTCGAGCTTCTCGTCCGTGTTGAGCACGTTCCCGAGGACGTCGAAGACCTTGCCCTTGGTGACGTCGCCGACGGGGACCGAGATCGGAGCGCCCGAGTCACGGACCTCCTGGCCACGGACCAGGCCGTCGGTCGGCTTCAGGGAGATGGCACGGACGAGGTCGTCGCCGAGGTGCTGCGCGACCTCGAGGCCGATCTCCTGCGACGAGTCACCGATGGTGATGGTCGTGAACAGGAGGTTGTACATCTCCGGGATTGCGTCGTGGGGGAACTCGATGTCGACGACGGGGCCCGTGACACGGGCGATCCGGCCGACACCGGGCGCCGACGACGTCTCGACCGCGGTGGTTGCGGTGTCGGTCATGGCTGGTGCCTTCCTGAGGGTGGGTATCTGTCCGCGAACGACGCGGACTACTTCTTCTTCGACGAGAGGGCGTCGGCGCCGCCGACGATCTCGGAGATCTGCTGGGTGATCTCCGCCTGACGCGCGTTGTTCGCGAGTCGGGTGAAGTCACGGATCAGCGAGTCGGCGTTGTCGCTGGCCGCCTTCATCGCCTTCTGACGCGCGGCGTGCTCGGAAGCAGCCGACTGCAGCATGGCGTTGAAGATGCGGCTCTCGATGTAGACCGGGAGCAGCGAGTCGAGCACCGCATCGGCGTCCGGCTCGAACTCGTAGAGCGGCAGGGGCTCGTTGCCCTCGGGCTCGTCGATGCCCTCGACGACCTCGAGGGGCAGCAGGCGAACGACCTGCGGCTCCTGGGTCGCCAGGCTGATGAACCGGTTGAACACGATGTGGATCTCGTCCACGCCGCCGTCAGCGGTGTCCTGGAGGAACTTCGCCACGACGGCGTCGCCGATCTCCTTGGCCGTCGAGAACTCCGGCTGGTCGGTGTTCCCGACCCACTGCTGCTCGGACGGACGCTCACGGAACGCGAAGTACCCGACGGACTTGCGGCCGACCAGGTAGTAGACGACGTCCTTGCCCTCGCTGCGGAGCAGGGAGGCGAGCTCCTCGCCCTGCTTGAGGACGTTCGTGCTGAACGCGCCGTTCAGGCCGCGGTCCGAGGTGAAGAGCACGACGGCTGCACGGGTCGACGACTCCGGCTCGGTGGTCAGCACGTGGTCGACGTTCGAGAACGTCGCCACGGCCGACACCGCACGCGTGACGGCCCGCGAGTACGGACCGGACGCAGCCATGCGGGCCTGCGCCTTCTGGATCCGCGACGCCGAGATCAGCTCCATGGCGCGGGTGACCTTCTTCGTGGTCTTCGCCGACTTGATCCGCTGGCGGTAGACCCGGACCTGCGCTGCCATCTAGCGACGACCCTTGACGATCTGCTCCTGGTCGACGTCCTCGGCGTCAGCCGCGTCGAACTGCTCGGAGCCGAGGGTCTTGCCGTCGCTCGTCTGGAAGCTCTTCGTGAACTCGTCGATCTGCTTGTCCATCTCGGCGACGGTCTCGTCGCTGAGCTGGTTCGTCTCGCGCAGGGTCGTGAGGACGTCGGAGTTGCGACGCAGGTGGTCGAGCAGTTCGGACTCGAAGCGGAGCACGTCCGGCACCGGGACGGTGTCGAGCTTGCCGTTCGTGCCGGCCCAGATCGAGACGACCTGCTCCTCGACCGGGTACGGCGAGTACTGCGGCTGCTTGAGGAGCTCGGTCAGACGCGCACCGCGCTCCAGCTGACGACGCGACGCCTGGTCGAGGTCGGACGCGAACATCGCGAACGCCTCGAGCGAGCGGTACTGCGCCAGCTCGAGCTTCAGCGTGCCGGAGACCTTCTTGATCGACTTCACCTGGGCGTCACCACCGACGCGGGACACCGAGATGCCCACGTCGACGGCCGGACGCTGGTTCGCGTTGAAGAGGTCCGACTGCAGGAAGATCTGGCCGTCGGTGATGGAGATGACGTTGGTCGGGATGTACGCCGAGACGTCGTTCGCCTTGGTCTCGATGATCGGGAGACCCGTCATCGAACCGGCGCCGAGCTCGTCGGACAGCTTCGCGCAACGCTCCAGCAGACGGGAGTGCAGGTAGAAGACGTCACCCGGGTAGGCCTCGCGGCCCGGCGGACGACGCAGGAGGAGCGACACCGCACGGTAGGCCTCGGCCTGCTTCGACAGGTCATCGAAGATGATGAGGACGTGCTTGCCCTGGTACATCCAGTGCTGGCCGATGGCCGAACCGGTGTACGGGGCGAGGTACTTGAAGCCGGCCGGGTCGGAGGCCGGAGCGGCGACGATGGTGGTGTACTCCATCGCGCCGGCGTCCTCGAGCGCACCCTTGACGGAGGCGATCGTGGAGCCCTTCTGACCGATGGCGACGTAGATGCAGCGAACCTGCTTCTCCTCGTCGCCGGACTCCCAGTTGGCCTTCTGGTTGATGATCGTGTCGATCGCGATGGCCGTCTTGCCGGTCTGGCGGTCGCCGATGATCAGCTGACGCTGACCACGGCCGACGGGGATCATGGCGTCGATGGCCTTGATGCCGGTCTGCAGCGGCTGGTGGACCGACTTGCGGGCCATGACGCCGGGAGCCTGGAGCTCGAGGGCACGACGGCCCTCTGCGGCGATCTCGCCGAGACCGTCGATCGGGGCGCCGAGCGGGTCGACGACGCGACCGAGGAAGGCGTCGCCGACGGGGGCCGAGAGGACCTCACCCGTGCGGGTGACCTCCATGCCCTCCTCGATGCCGCCGAACTCGCCGAGCACGATGGCGCCGATCTCGTCTTCATCGAGGTTCTGCGCCAGGCCGAGCGTGCCGTCCGCGAAGCGGATGAGCTCGTTCGCCATGACGCCGGGGAGACCCTCGACGTGGGCGATGCCGTCACCGGCGTCGGTGACGTGCCCGACCTCGGCCGTGGAGGCCTTCGTCGGCTCGTAGTTCGAGACGAAGTCCTTCAGGGCATCACGGATCTCATCGGGGCTGATGGTGATGTCTGCCATGGGATTTTCCTTGTGGTTTTCCGGGGCCCTTCGGCTCCGAGAGGGTGACGCTGCCGGACTCGGCAGTTCCCGTTGTGGACTTGGGGAGGAGCGGCTTCGACCGTACGCCTAGCCGGCGAGCTGGAGCCGGAGCTCCGAGAGTCGCGTGGACACGGTGCCGTCGATGACGTCGCCGCCGATCTGCACCCGGACCCCGCCGACGACCGTGGGGTCGACGACCTGGTTGATGCTGATGTCCTTGCCGTACCGCTCGGACAGACCGCGCGTGACGCGGGCCGACTGGGCGGGGGTCAGTGGCGTCGCCGTGACGACGGTCGCGACGAGCTTGCCAGCCTGCTCGGCCACGATGCGCGAGGCATCACGGACGATCTCACCGATGCGGCGGCCGCGGGGCTGCTGCACCAGGGCCGACACGATCGTGATCGTCTGCTCCGATGCCTTGGCACCGAGGAGCCGCTCGACGAGCGCGCCCTTCTGCTGCGGGCTGCCGAGCTTGGTGCCGAGCGCCAGCTCGAGGCCGGCGTCCGAGCGGACGGCGGTCTCGAAGGCGAACAGCTCCGACTCGATCGACGAGTCCGGACCCGCGGTGGCGGCGACGGCGCGGATGCCCGCGTCCTCGATGCCCGCGAGCAGGTCCTGCTGCGAGGACCAGCGCGAGCCAGCCACCGCGGTCAGGACCGCACGCGTCGCGTCCGACTGTCCGGCGAAGACGCGGTCGATGAGGACCTTCTTGCCGGCCGCGTCGGCCGTGGGGTCGGACAGCAGCCCGAGCAGCTGCGGCGCACCGGCGATCGCACGCCCGGAGGCGAGGATCTCGGCACCCGCGGCCAGGCCGGCGCTCGGACCGAGGTCCGACAACACCGCCCTGGTGGACGCGAGTGCTTCTCTGGTAGCGCTGCGCATGCTCAGTGCTCCCCCGTCTTCGTGGCCTGCGAGGCCTCGAGGTCGGCGAGGAAGCGGTCGACCACTGCGGTCGACTTGGCGTCGTCCTTGAGCGACTCACCGATCACACCGGACGCGAGGTCCAGCGCTAGGGTGCCCACTTCGGACCGAAGTGCCTGGACGGCGCTCTGGCGCTCGGCCTCGATCTGCGCCTGGGCGTTGGCCGTGATGCGTGCTGCATCGGCGGCCGCCTGCTCGCGGACCTCGTTGCCGATCGCCGTGGCGTCGGCGCGGGCCTGCTCACGGATGCGCGAAGCCTCGGCACGTGCGTCGGCGAGCTGCTTGTTGTACTCGTCGAGCGCAGCAGCGGCCTGCTCCTGAGCGGCCTCGGCCTTCTTGATGCCGCCCTCGATGGCCTCGGTGCGCTCATCGAGCATCTTCGTGATGCGCGGCGTGACGACACGCCACATCACCAGGAAGATGATGACGAAGGCGAGCGCCGACCACACGATGTCGTACACCGGCGGGATCAGCGGATTGTGCGCTTCCTCCGCCGCGATGATGAGTGCGTTCTGCATCGAGGAACCTTAGTTGGTGAAGATGAAGTACGTGGCGATACCGATGAAGGCCAGGGCCTCGGTGAAGGCGATACCGATGTACATGAGGGTCGTCAGGCGGCCCTGGAGCTCGGGCTGGCGAGCGACGGACTCGATCGTCTTACCGACGACGATGCCGACACCGATGGCCGGGCCGATCGCTGCGAGGCCGTAGCCAACCGTCGCGATGTTGCCGTTGATCTCCGCGAGAACGGTCGTTGCGTCCACGTGTTTTCCTTTCGAGGTGCGGGTCCGACGGTCGCCGGTCCCGTAGGGGGTCAGTGAGGAATCAGTGCTCGTCAGCCAGCGCCAGCTGGATGTAGACGGCGGTGAGGAGCATGAAGACGTAGGCCTGCAGCAGCGCGACGAGGACCTCGAAGAAGCTGAACGCGATGCCGAACGCGATGGTCCCGACGCCGAAGGCCTTGAAGCCGAGCGAAGCGTCGAAGAAGAAGAACTGCGTGGCCGAGAAGAACAGCACGAGGAGCAGGTGCCCCACGACCATGTTCATCAGGAGTCGCAGCGTCAGGGTGACGGGACGGAGCACGAAGGTGGAGACGAGCTCGATCGGCGTCACGATGATGTACAGCGGCCACGGCACCCCGGGCGGGAAGAGCGAGTTCTTGAGGAACGTGCCCGGGTGCTTGCGGAGGCCGGCGTAGATGAACGCGAGGTACGCGACGATCGCCAGGATCATCGGCATCGCGATGCGGCTGGTACCGGCGAGGTTCATGCCCGGGATCAGACCGGTCAGGTTCATGAACAGCACGCCGAAGAAGATCGTCGCCAGGAGCGGCAGGAAACGCTTGCCGTCCTTCTCTCCGAGGTTGTCGAAGGTGTTGCGACGGACGACGTCGAACGCGTACTCGATGAACGCCTGACCGCGGTTCGGCACGAGCTTCAGTGCACGGGTACCCACGAACGCGAACACCAGGAGCACGGCGACGGCGAAGAAGCGGATGAGGACGACCCGATCGATCTCGAACGGCGTCCCGGCGAAGAAGATCGCATCCGGGAAGAACTCGTTGATCGACGGACCATGGAACTCGGCGGCCTTGCTGCTCCCCGCCGCGACGGTGTCAACCGCAGCGGAGAGGGACAGGGGAAGAGCGTGGGATAGCAGCGCTGTCTCCTGTGTCGGCGCGCGCACATCATGGCACGCGATGGTGGACGTTGTGGAGGCTCGTCCGCCCCGAGCGAAAGGCTCCGGTAGCGGACTTCGAGAAGCCTATCAGGTGCGAGAGGCTTCCCGGCTTCTCAGACGCGGGGGGTCGGGTTCCCAGCGTCCGCGGAGTCGTCGAGGCCGTCGCCCGGCAGCCGGACGCCGATCGGGATGCGGGCCTTCGCGACGGCGACGACGTCGATCACCAGGGAGCCGACGACCCCCGCGATGATCACGATCGCCAGGACCGGGAAGTCGACCCAGTCGCGGTCCTTGAGCAGGACCAGCAGCACGATGAAGACGATGAACTTGAGCAGCCAGGTGCCCATCACGATGCCGAAGAAGGCACCGGAGATCATCTGGCCCTTCGAGACGCGCAGCGCGACGAGGACACTGACCGCGGTGAGCCCGAGGAACACGACGCTCAGCACGGCGCCGAGCAGTCCCCCGACCAGCCCCGGGCCGTCCGCGACGAGGAACCCGATGAGCCCGCCGACCACCGCGAGGGCGACGGCGAGGACCGCTCCCCAGGTGATGATGCGGCGGAACACCGGCCGGACGTGGTCGAGCGCGTTCGGTGCGGTCACGTGATGTCTCCAGGGATCGTGCGGTCGTTGGCGGCCCGGTCGAGCGGGTCGAGGCTGGCGTCCACCACGGCGGCGGAGCGGTTGGCGGTCTGGGCGGCGATCTCGGTGCGTTTCCGGCCGAGCGGCGCGAAGGTCGCGACGGCGCAGACGGTGAAGCCGACGGACACGAAGACGACGACCCAGTACCAGTCCACGAAGAGGAACAGCAGGCACCCGAAGGCGACGGTCGCGGTCCACGCGTAGAAGATCAGCACCGCGTGGAAGTGCGAGTGCCCCATGTCGAGCAGGCGGTGGTGCAGGTGCTTCCGGTCGGCCGAGAACGGCGACTTGCCCGCGCTGAGCCGTCGGGTGACCGCGAGACCGAAGTCCAGGATCGGGACGATCAGGATCGCGAACGGCAGCAGGATCGGGATGAACGCCGGCAGCAGCGCCTGGCGTGTCTGCACCGCCGCCGGGTCGATGTTGCCCGTGACCGAGACCGCGCTCGTGGCCATCAGGAACCCGACGAGCAGCGCACCGGCGTCGCCCATGAAGAGCTTGGCGGGGTGCCAGTTCAGGATGAGGAAGCCGAAGCAGGCCCCGACGAGCACTGCGGTGAGCAGCGAGGGCAGGTTGAAGAAGAACTCGGTCTGGACGACCACGCGGTTGATGAAGAACGTGTAGAGGAAGAAGACCCCGCCGGCGATGATCGCGACGCCGGCCACCAGGCCGTCGAGCCCGTCGATGAAGTTCACCGCGTTCATCACGAGCACCACCGCCAGCACGGTGAAGATCAGGCTCATGTACGACGAGCCGACGCCCAGCGTGTTGCCGATGGGCAGCGAGACGATCGCGACGCCCTGCCAGGCGAGGATGCCCGCCGCGATGATCTGCCCGGCGAGCTTCGTCATCCAGTCGAGGTCCCAGATGTCGTCCGCGACACCGAGGACCACGATGATGGTCGCTCCCCCGAGCACCGCGAGCACGCGACCCGGTTCGGAGAACACGAGCCGGAAGTAGTCGGTCCCCGCGATCGACGGGAACAGGAACCAGGCCGCGAGCAGCGAGACGATGACGCCGATGTACATCGCGATGCCACCGAGCCGCGGCGTCGGGGTGCGGTGCACGTCCCGCTCGCGGACCTGCGGGTACCACTTGTACTTCAGCCCGAGCTTCCAGACGATCAGGCTCATCACGAAGCTCACGACCGCGGCGATGGCCCCGGCGAGCAGGTAGTACTTCATGTGACGAGGTCGGCTCCGACGACCCGGATGATCTCCTCGTCGGGGATCACCCCGTGCCGGACGATGCGGAGCTTCCCGCCGTCCGACAGCCCGGTGGCGTCGACGATGGTCGAGCCGGTGCTGGCCTCGAAGCCGTCGTGCACCTCGACGGGTCCGCCGTCCAGGTAGATCGCGACGCTGTCACCGAGCATCCGTTCGGCGGCGTCGACGTCCATCGCGGCCGGGTCGCCCGTGGAGTTCGCGGACGAGACCGCGAGGGGCCCGACCTCCTGCAGGAGCTCGAGGGCGATCCGCGAGTCCGGCATCCGCAGTGCGACCGTGCCGCGTGTCTCGCCGAGGTCCCAGTCGAGCGACGGCTGTGCGTGCAGGATGACGGTCAGCCCGCCCGGCCAGAACTCCGCCACCAGGTCGCGCACCGGCTGCGGGACCTCGCTGGCGAGGGCGTCGAGCGTGGGCGGACCGGGGATGAGCACGGGCGGCGGCGACTGCCGCGTGCGGCCCTTCGCGTCGAGCAGCCGCTGCACGGCCGTCGCGCTGAAGGCGTCCGCGGCGAGGCCGTAGACGGTGTCGGTGGGGACCACGACGAGCTCTCCGCGTCCGAGGGCGGCACGTGCGAGCCGCATCCCGGTCAGGAGCCCGTCGGAGTCGGTGCAGTCGTATCGGGATGCCATGACTCGACGATGATAGTGCGACACAATGGTGGACATCGTGAACGAGACGCCCGCACCCCCGCTCCTGTTCCTCTTCGACATGGACGACGTCCTGGTCCGGTACGACTGGCAGGTGCGCATGGCCGCACTCTCCGAGTTCACCGGACACGAGTTCCAGGAGCTCCGTCGCCGCTGGTGGGACTGCGGTCACGAGATGCGTGCCGAGGCCGGTGGGTTCGCCGACGGCGACGAGTACCTCGCCGCGTTCGAGCGCGCGATGGAGTGCGACGTCCCCGAGGCCGACTGGGCCCGGATCCGCGGATCCGCCATGACCGAGCTGCCGGAACGCATCGAGGCGGTCCGGATCGCGAGCGAGCACGGGCGTGTCGGGCTGCTCACCAACAACGGTCCGCTCGCCGGCCGCTGGATCCACGAGTGGGCGCCGTCCCTGCCCGAGGTCTTCGGCGAGCACCTGGACACCTCGAGCAACTTCGGCGCCCGGAAGCCCGAGCCCGAGGTCTTCCAGCGCGCGATCGCCCACCACGGGGTCCCCGCGGAACGCACCTTCTTCGCCGACGACATGCCCGAGAACATCGCAGGTGCGCGCAGCGTCGGCATCCACGCGGTCCTGGTCGAGCACGACACCGACCTGCGGGAGCACGTCCGCGCCTTCGTCGCGGCGCAGCAGCGCGAGGCCTCCCCCGTCGCGTAGCCCGCCACGCCCGTTCCTTCCCATCGCGGTCGTGCCGGAAAGCAAGAACGGGCATACCTGGTCATTCCGAACGACCCGGTACGCCCGATCCCACCAGGTACGCCCGAATCCACCCGGCACGCCCGGATCCACGCGGCACCGGCCTGGAGGCGCGGCTCGGCTCCGGCTAGCGCGTCGCGGTGGTCGTGCGGTCGCGCCCCGTCAGGTCGACGTGCGTCTCCGGGGTGCGGAACCCCCGGCGCGCCAGGACCTCCCGGACGCCGGCGCCCTGCGGCTCGGCGTGCTCGATGACCAGGACTCCCCCGGGCACCAGTAACCGCCAGGCCGTCTCGGCGAGAGCCCGGACGGCGTCGAGGCCGTCCGGCCCGCCGTAGAGGGCCATCGCCGGGTCGTGGTCGCGGACCTCGGGGTCGATCGGGATCGCGTCGTCCGGCACGTACGGCGGGTTCGACACGACGACGGACACGGTGCCGTCGAGTTCCGGCAGTGCGTCGGCGAGGTCGCCCTCGACGAGCCGGACCGTGCCACCGTGGGCGTCGACGTTCCGCCGGGTCCAGGGCAGGGCCTCGGCCGACCGCTCGACGGCGTAGACCACGGCGTTCGGCACCTCGGTGTCCATCGCGATCGCGATCGCACCGCTGCCGGAGCCCAGGTCCACGGCGATCGGCTCGGGGACCGCGGTCGCCCGCAGCGCGTCGATGCCGAACTGCACGACGCCCTCGGTCTCCGGACGGGGCACGAACACGCCCGGTCCGACGGCCAGGGTGAGCGCACGGAAGTACGCCTGCCCGGTGATGTGCTGCAGCGGCTCACGGGTGGCCCGACGGGCGACGGCGTGCCGGAAGCGCTCGACGTGCTCCGGGGCGATGCCGCCGCCGATCAGCGCACGGGCTTGGACAGCTCCGCGCGAGGTGTCGGTCGCCCACGCGAGCAGCAGCTCCGCGTCGACCCGGGGCGTCGGCACGCCGACGGCGACGAGCGCCACGGTCGCCTGCTCGAGCAGGCGATCCGCGGCGTACGTGAGGGGCGTGTCGGCGGTGATCCGGGCCTCCAGGCTGGGTGTGCGCTTACGCGTCCTGGTCGCCGATGGCGGCCAGACGTGCCTCTTCGTCCGCCTGGATGGCGGACTGGATGACGGGCTCGAGGGCACCGTTCATCACGCGGTCGAGGTCGTACGCCTTGTAGCCGGTGCGGTGGTCCGCGATCCGGTTCTCCGGGAAGTTGTACGTGCGGATGCGCTCCGAACGGTCCATCCCGCGGATCTGCGACTTGCGCGCGTCCGAGGCGATCGCGTCGAGCTCCTCCTGCTGGCGCGCGAGGATGCGTGCGCGGAGCACGCGCATGCCGGCCTCGCGGTTCTGCAGCTGCGACTTCTCGTTCTGCATCGCCACCGTGATGCCCGTGGGAAGGTGGGTGATGCGGACCGCGGAGTCCGTCGTGTTGACGGACTGCCCGCCCGGGCCGGAGGACCGGTAGACGTCGATCTTGAGGTCGTTCTGGTTGATCTGGACCTCTTCGGGCTCGTCCACCTCGGGGAACACCAGCACGCCGGTGGTCGAGGTGTGGATGCGCCCCTGCGACTCGGTCTGCGGCACACGCTGGACGCGGTGCACACCGCCCTCGTACTTCAGGTGCGCCCAGACGCCCTGGGACGGATCGGTCGTGTTCGACTTGATCGCGACCTGGACGTCCTTGTAGCCACCCAGGTCGGACTCGGTGCGCTCGAGGAGCTCGACCTTCCAGCCCTTGGTCTCGGCGTAGTGCGAGTACATGCGCAGGAGGTCGGCCGCGAACAGCGCCGATTCCTCGCCGCCCTCGCCGCCCTTGATCTCCATGATGACGTCACGGCCGTCGTCGGGGTCGCGCGGGATGAGCAGCCGGCGGAGACGCTCCTGGCGCTCCGACAGCTGCTCCTCGAGCCCGGGGACCTCGTCCGCGAACGCTGCGTCTTCACGGGCGAGTTCCTGGGCGGCGGCGAGGTCGTCCCCCGCCGCCTGCCAGGCCTCGTACGCGGACTTGATCTGGTTGAGCTCGGCGTACCGCCGGTTCACCTTCTTCGCCCGGGCCGCATCGGCGTGGAGCGCGGGGTCCGACAGCTGCTGTGTCAGGTCCTCGTGTTCCGCCAGCAGCCCCGCTACCGACTCGAACACGCGTTACTCCTGGTGGCCGTTGTGGTGGGCGCCGGTCGAGGGGACCGACTTCTGCACCTGGACCAGGAACTCGACGTTCGACTGCGTCTCCTTGAGGTTCCGCAGCACGATCTCGAGGGCCTGCTGCGGGTCGAGCCCGGCGAGGGCCCGGCGCAGACGCCAGGTGATCTTGACCTCGTCGGCGGAGAGCAGCTGCTCCTCGCGACGGGTACCAGAGGCGTTCACGTCGACGGCGGGGAAGATCCGCTTGTCGGCGAGGTGCCGGTTCAGGCGGAGCTCCATGTTGCCGGTGCCCTTGAACTCCTCGAAGATGACCTCGTCCATCTTGGAGCCGGTCTCGACGAGCGCGGTCGCGAGGATGGTCAGCGAGCCGCCGTCCTCGATGTTGCGCGCGGCGCCGAAGAAGCGCTTCGGCGGGTAGAGCGCCGCCGAGTCGACGCCACCGGAGAGCACGCGGCCCGACGGCGGGGTCGACAGGTTGTACGCACGGCCCAGGCGGGTGATCGAGTCGAGCAGCAGCACGACGTCGTGGCCCAGCTCCACCAGGCGCTTCGCACGCTCGATGGCGAGCTCGGCGACGGTGGTGTGGTCCTCGGCGGGACGGTCGAAGGTCGAGGCGATGACCTCGCCCTTCACCGTGCGCTGCATGTCGGTGACCTCTTCGGGCCGCTCGTCGACGAGGACGACCATCAGGTGCGCCTCGGGGTTGTTCTTGGCGACGGCGTTCGCGATGGCCTGCAGCACGACGGTCTTGCCGGCCTTCGGCGGGGACACGATGAGACCGCGCTGGCCCTTGCCGATCGGCGACACGAGGTCGATGATGCGGGTCGACAGCTTGCCCGGCTCCGTCTCGAGGCGCAGGCGCTCGTTCGGGTACAACGGGGTGAGGTCGTTGAAGTCGACGCGGGCCGCGGCCTCGTCGGCGGACTGGCCGTTGATCGACTCGACGGCCACGAGCGCGTTGTACTTCTGGCGGCTCTGCTGCTCGCCGTCACGCGGCTGCTTGATCGAACCGACGACGGCGTCGCCCTTGCGCAGGTGGTACTTCTTCACCTGGCCGAGGGAGACGTAGACGTCGCTCGGGCCCGGCAGGTACCCGGTGGTGCGGACGAACGCGTAGTTGTCGAGGACGTCGAGGATGCCCGCGATCGGGATCAGGACGTCGTCCTCGGTGACCTCGGGCTCGAAGTCGTCGTTCTGGCCGCCACGGCCGCGCTTGCGGTCGCGCTGGCGACGGCTGCGGCCGCTCTCGGCCTCGTCGGCGTGCTGTTGCTGCTGCTGCTTCTGCTGGCCGCTGGTCTGCTGCTTCTGCTGACCGGCGTTCTGCTGCTGCTTCTGGTCGGCCTTGTCGTCCTGCTTGGCCTCGGCCTGCTTCGGCTGGTCGTTCTGCTTCTGGCCGCCGTTCTGCTGCTCGGCGCCGTTCTGCTTCTGCTGGCCGGCGTTCTGGCCGCCGTTCTGGCCGCCGTTCTGCTGCTCGGCGCCGTTTTGCTGCTCGCCGTTCTCGGCGTTCTGGCCACGGCCACGACCACGACCACGGCTGCGACGACCGCGACGCGAGCCGCCCTCGCCCTGCTCGGAGTTCTGGTCGCCCTGGTCGTTCTGGTCGCCGGACTCGTTCTGGTCCTGGTCGGCCTGCACGGCGGACGTCGGAGCCTGCTGGCCCTGCTGGCCCGCCTGGCTCGGCTGCTCGGCCTCGGCGGGTGCCGACGCCTGCTGGCCCTGGTCGGCGGCGCGCTGCTCGGTGCCGCGCTGGTCGGCGCCACGCTGCTCGGTGTTCCGCTGGCCACGGCCACGGCGCTGGGAGCCGGACTGCGCGGCTTCCTGGGCGTCCTTCTCGGCGCGGACCTGGTCGAGCCCGGCGAGGAGGTCCTCGGTGCCGGTCTGGCCGTGGTTGGTGTGCTCGGCGGCCGAGGTCGGCGCGGCGTTCACGGTGCCGCCGGACGATGCGCGGCGCGAACGACGGGCACGGCTCGGGGCGGCCGACTCGGCGGGTGCCTCGGGGTCGGCGACGGGTGCCTCGGCAGCGGGCTGCGCGGGGGTCTCGGCGGGCTCCGGCAGGGTCGGCTGCTCGGTGGCGGCCGGCTCGGCGGGGGTCTCGGCGACGACGGCGGCGGCAGGGGCCGCCGGCGTCTCGTCGACGGGACGCTTGTCCTCGATGGAGGCGATCAGGTCGCCCTTGCGGAGCTTGGAGAGCCCGGTGATGCCGAGCGAGGAGGCGATGCGCTGGAGCTCCGGGAGACGGAGGGCACGCAGGTCGCTGGGGATCTCCACCTGGGCGGAGTTGTTGTCGGTCAAGGTCGGTGTTTCCTTTCGAACCGCAGAACGCGGAGAGTTTCCACCGTCCCGGATGCAGGGTGAGCGTCGACCGCCGTTCAGACGACGGATCGGGATTCGGTGATCAGAAAGAGATGCACACTCGCGCACCGGACCCTGCGACGTCGTAGGAGCTGTCCTGAGGACGAGCGATCCGTACGGTTACGCGGGTTCGGCTTCGAGCGCCGAGTGCGCTGCCACTGTAGCACCACCGAGATCGACGGCCAGCATGAGCGGCCGCCAGTCGGATTCGGCGTGTCGCTGCACCAGTTCGGCGGCGGTCAGGCGCTGTGCCGGGTCGCTGCCGAGGACGAGCAGGCTCGGCCCGGCACCGGAGACCACCGCGGCGAGGCCGTGCTGTCGGAGCAACCGGATCAGGGCGTCGGTCTCGGGCATGGCGCTGGCGCGGTACGCCTGGTGCAGCCGGTCCTCGGTCGCGGCGAGCAGCAGCTCGGGGCTCTGGATGAGCGCCGCCACGAGCAGCGCCGAGCGGGAGACGTTGAACGCGGCGTCGGCGTGCGGGACCTGCTCGGGCTGCAGGGAGCGCGCGAGCTTGGTCGAGAGCGTCGAGGTCGGCACGAACACCACCGGGGCGACTCCGCGGTGCACCAGGAGCCGCTTGTAGGCCGGGCCCTCGGCGGTCATCCACGCGATCGTCAGGCCGCCGAAGAGCGCCGGCGCGACGTTGTCCGGGTGGCCCTCCATCTCGGTGGCCAGGGTCAGGAGCGTTGAGGCGTCCAGGTCGACGACGCCCTCGAGCAGACCACGGGCCGCCATCAGCCCGGCGACGATCGCCGCGGCGGAGGATCCGAGACCGCGGCCGTGCGGGATCGCGTTCGTGGCGTGCAGCTCGAGACCGGGCTGGTCGACACCGGCGTGCTCCAGGCCACGGCGGACCGCACGGACGACGAGGTTCGTGTCGTCCGTGGCGACCTCACCGGCACCGACGCCCTCGACCGTGACGGTCGCGCCGGGTTCGGAGCGGACACGCACCACGACCTCGTCGTAGAGCGAGAGCGCGAGGCCGAGCGAGTCGAAGCCGGGGCCGAGGTTCGCCGACGTTGCCGGCACCCGGACGCGGACCGCCGATCCGGTCGGCAGCGCACGGACCGCCCGTCCGGCCGGTACAGCACTGCGGGCGGTCATGCCCTCTCCCGGTCCGGACGAGCGGTCGGAGATCACTGCTCGCTGACCAGACCGAGCACGTCGGCGATCGACTTCGTGTCGACCGGCACGCTCGTCGGGGTGACCTCGCCGCCGTCCGGCGTGCGGAGCGCCCACTGCGGGTCCTTCAGGCCGTGGCCCGTGACCGTGATGACGACCTTCGCGCCCTTCGGCACGACACCGGCGTCGGCACGCTCGAGGAGCCCGGCGACACCGATGGCCGATGCGGGCTCGACGAAGACGCCGACCTCGGCCGACAGGATGCGGTGTGCCGCGAGGATTGCCTCGTCGGTGATGGCACCGAAGTAGCCGTCGGTCTCCTCCCGCGCCTCGAGCGCGAACTGCCACGAGGCCGGGTTGCCGATGCGGATCGCCGACGCGATCGTGTCGGGGTGCCGGACGACCTCGCCGTGCACGATCGGGGCGGAACCCGCGGCCTGGAACCCGAACATGCGGGGCAGCTTGGTGCTGCGGCCGGCGGCGACGTCCTCGCGGTAGCCGCGCGAGTACGCGGTGTAGTTGCCCGCGTTGCCGACGGGCAGGAAGTGGAAGTCCGGTGCGTCACCGAGGACGTCGACGACCTCGAACGCGGCGGTCTTCTGCCCCTCGATGCGGTCGTTGTTGACGGAGTTGACGAGGTGCACCGGGTAGTTCGCCGCCAGGTCGCGGGCGATGTCGAGGCAGTCGTCGAAGTTGCCCTGCACCTGCAGCAGCTGGGCGTCGTGGGCGACGGCCTGGCTGAGCTTGCCCATGGCGATCTTGCCCTCGGGCACGAGCACCGCGGCGGTGATGCCGGCGTGCGTGGCGTACGCGGCGGCCGAGGCGCTGGTGTTGCCGGTCGAGGCGCAGATGACGGCCTTCGCGCCGTGCTCGACGGCCTTCGAGATCGCCATCGTCATGCCGCGGTCCTTGAACGAACCCGTCGGGTTCATGCCCTCGAACTTCACGTAGACCTCGGCGCCGGTGCGCTCGGAGAGCCGACGAGCCGGGATGAGCGGCGTGCCGCCCTCACCGAGCGTGACGATGGGCGTCGCCTCGGTCACGTCGAGTCGGTCGGCGTACTCGCGCAGGACTCCCTGCCACTGGTGGGCCATCAGGCTTCTCTCTCTGTCCGGTGGGGTGGATCTGGTGGTGGTGCGGCTCGGTGGGCCGGCTGGTCGGCCTGGAGGCCCGTGGTCGCGTCAGCGACCGACGACGCGCAGGACGCTGGTGACGTCCAGGACGACGTCCTCGCCGCGGAGGGCGACGACGGTGTCCGCCAGGTCGGCCTCGCGCGCCAGGTGGGTGCCGATGACGAGCGTCGCGGTCCCCTCGGCTGCGCCGGTGGTGGTCTGTTCGACCGTCTCGACGCTGACGCCGTGCTTCGCCAGCACGCCGGCGACCGTCGACAGCACGCCGGGGGCGTCCGTGACGTGCAGGGTGATCTGGTAGCTCGTGCGGACGGTGCCGATCGGGAACACCGGCAGCTCGGACTGCGTCGACTCGGCGACACCCGGGCCGCCGATGACGTGCCGACGGGCCGCGGAGACCAGGTCGCCGAGGACCGCCGAGGCCGTCTCGACACCACCGGCACCCGCGCCGTAGAACATCAGGTCGCCGGCGGCCTCGGCCTCGACGAACACGGCGTTCTTCGCACCGTGGACGCTCGCGAGCGGGTGCGACTCGGGCACGAGGGCCGGGTAGACGCGGGCGCTGACGCCCTCGCGGCCGTCCTCGTCGGTGAGCCGCTCGGCGGTCGCCAGGATCTTCACGACGTAGCCGGCCTTGCGGGCGGCGCGGACCTGGTCGATCGTGACGTGGGTGATGCCCTCGCGGTGCACGGCGGCGAGCGGCACCGAGGTGTGGAACGCCAGCGAGGCCAGGATCGCTGCCTTCTGCGCGGCGTCGTAGCCCTCGACGTCGGCGGTCGGGTCGGCCTCGGCGTAGCCCAGCTCCGTCGCGGTGGCCAGGGCGTCCTCGAACGTGGAACCCTTGCGGTCCATCAGGTCGAGGATGAAGTTCGTGGTGCCGTTGACGATGCCCATGATCCGGACGATGCGGTCACCGGCGAGCGAGTCGTGCAGCGGACGGATGATCGGGATCGCCCCGGCCACGGCGGCCTCGTAGTAGAGCTGCGCGCCGACCTGCTCGGCCGCGGCGAAGAGCTCCGGGCCGTGGGTCGCGAGCAGCGCCTTGTTGCCGGTGACGACGTCCGCGCCCGACTGCAGGGCCTGGAGCACGAGGGTGCGCGCCGGCTCGATGCCGCCGATGAGCTCGACGACGATGTCCGCGCCGAGGATGAGCGATGCCGCGTCCGTGGTGAAGAGCTCCGCCGGCAGGTCGACGTCGCGCTGGGCGTCCACGTCGCGCACGGCGATCCCGACCAGCTCCAGCCCGGCACCGGCGCGCGAGGCCAGCTCGTCGCCGTGCTCGAGGAGCAGTCGCGCGACCTGGGAACCGACCGAGCCGGCCCCGAGCAGCGCGACACGGACGTTGCGGTATTCGATCATCTGGTAGCGGTTCCTGTCGGTGGGGGTGCGCCCTGCGGGGTGGGCGGACCCGGTCGGGTCGGGGGTCAGCGGTCGGTGCCGTCGGCGGGCACGGCGGCGACCCCGGTGTCACGGGCGAGGAGGTCGTCGATCGTCTCGCCCCGCACGAGGATACGGGCTGTGCCGTCCGCGACGGCGACGACCGGCGGGCGGCCCACGTGGTTGTAGTTGCTCGACAGCGCCCAGCAGTAGGCCCCGGTGGCCGCGACGGCGAGCAGGTCACCGCGCTGCACGTCGCCGGGCAGGTACTCGTCGTTCACCACGACGTCACCGCTCTCGCAGTGCTTGCCGACGACGCGGCTCAGCACCGCTGGTGCGTCCGAGGTGCGGGCGAGCCGGGCCGTGTAGTCGGCGCCGTACAGGGCGGGACGGATGTTGTCGCTCATCCCGCCGTCGACCGAGACGTACGTGCGGGTCGCGCTGCCGCCGTCGTCGGTCTCGAGCGTGACCGGCTTGATCGTGCCGACGCGGTAGAGCGTCACCCCGGGCGGGCCGATGATGTAGCGGCCCGGCTCGACGGCGATGTCCGGCACCGGGATGCCGCGCTCGGCGCAGGCCTCGCCGATGATCGTGGCCAGTGCGTCGGCGACGTCCTCGGGAGCGAAGGCCGAGTCGGCCTCCGTGTAGTCGATGCCCCAGCCGCCGCCGAGGTTCAGCTCGGGTACCGGACCGGAGGCCACGAGCGTCGCGTGCACGTCCATGAGTCGACGTGCGGCCTCGCGGAAGCCGGCGTCGTCGAAGATCTGCGAGCCGATGTGCGAGTGCAGCCCGACGAAGGCGAGCGAGGGCTCGGCGCGGACGGCTGCCGCGGCCTCGACGGCCTCGGACAGCGGGATGCCGAACTTCTGGTCCTCGCGGGCGGTCGCCAGGTACTCGTGGGTGGACGCGTGCACACCGGTGTTGATCCGGATGCGCACACGCTGCACGACCCCAGCGTCGGCGGCGGCACGGGCGACGCGCTGCACCTCTTCGTGGCTGTCGAGCACGATCGTGCCGATGCCGACCTCGACCGCGCGGGCGATCTCGGCGTCGGACTTGTCGTTGCCGTGGAAGCCGAGCCGGCCGGGGTCGATGCCGCCGGCCAGGGCGACCGCGAGCTCACCGGCGGTGCAGACGTCCACGCGCAGGTCGGCCTCGGCCATCCACGCGACGACCTGCGTCGTCAGGAAGGCCTTGCCGGCGTAGTAGACGTGCGCGTGGCTGCCGATGCGCTCGAACGCCTCGGCGAACGCGTTCCGCACACGGACGGCGCGGGACTGGACGTCACGCTCGTCGACGACGTAGAGGGGCGTGCCGAACTGCGCGACCAGGTCCGTCGCGCTGATGCCGCCGATCGCCAGGGTGCCGTCGTCGGTCCGCGTCGCAGACGCGGGCCAGATGCGGTCCACCAGTTCGGAGGCGTCCGTCGGGAACCGCAGCCGCGGCGGTGCAAGGGGGTTCTCGCTCACGGGACCCGATCCTACCGACGTGAGCCGTTCCTCCAGGCCGCGTTACGCACCTGTCCGCTCACCCGCAGCTGCCGACCGTCCGCAGGCCGTCCTCGTTGAGCGGCAGCGCGTCCGCGGTGATCCGGACCGTCGCGTCCGACTTCGACACGTCGAGCGAACGCACCCGCAGCGCCTCGGGCAGGAACTGCGCGGTGCAGACCTGCACCGGGACGCCGGTGACGCCCGGGATCGAGTCGACCTTCAGGCCGAGGTCGGAGTTCGTGATCCGGACACTCTCCGGGGTGATCGAGATGCCACGGCCGTCGTCCTGCGCGACGACGGCACCCTTCGCCGCGTAGGTGATGTCGTAGCCGAGCACCGATGACGACCCCGTCAGTTCGACGCCGCCGTCGACCAGGTTCAGCCGGTCGAACAGCGGGCTGTACTTCGCCAGGTCCTTGACGCTCGACGACGCCAGGGTGACCGTGCCGTCGACGTCGCGGACGTCGCCCTTGCCGTCCACCGGGACGTCCTGTGCGGTGACGTCGGCGGCGAGCGGGATGCCGTCGACCGTGAGCTTCGCCGAGGAGATCTCGACGCGGTCGAGGGTGCCGCTGATGAGCTGCGGGATGACGATGCCCTCGGCGTGGGCGTCGACCTCGCCGGTCGTGCCGTCCGGCAGCGACTGCTCGACCTGCTGGGCGATGATCCGGTCGACGACGCCGCGCAGCACGAACTCGGCGATCACGACGAGGGCGGCGAGCACGACGACGACCACGAGCAGGACGACGGGCCAGCGGCGGCGCGTGGTGGGGCGTTCGGTGGCTGCGGGCATGCGTCCTACCCTGCCAGCCGGTCCCGGCAGCCTGCCTGGAGGCCCGGTGCGCGTCCGGCGCGGCGACTGCCGGGATGCAAAACACCGGTGTTCGCGCTCGACACCGCGGAATGCGGGTGTTCGGTGCGCGAACACCGGTGTTGTGCGGAACGAGTGCCGCTACATGCGGGACGGCGCCGACACGCCGAGCAGGCCGAGGCCGTTCCGGACGACCTGGCCGGTGGCGTCGTTCAGCCACAGGCGCGTGCGGTGCAGGTCGGTCACGGGCTCGTCGCCGAGGGGCGTGACACGGCAGGAGTCGTACCAGCGGTGGTACAGGCCGGCCAGCTGCTCGATGTACCGCGCGATGCGGTGCGGCTCGCGCAGTTCGGCAGCGTGCCGGACCACCCGCGGGTACTCGGCGAGGGCTCCGAGGAGCGCGCTCTCCGACTCGTGGGTCAGCAGCGAGGCGTCGAACACCGACCGGTCGACCCCGGCCGCCGCGGCGTTCCGGGCCACCGACTGCGTGCGGGCGTGGGCGTACTGCACGTAGAAGACGGGGTTGTCGTTCGTGCGCTTCGTGAGCAGGTCGAGGTCGATGTCGATCGCGGTGTCGCTGGCGAAGCGGACCAGGGCGTACCGGCCGGCGTCGACACCGACGGCGTCGACGAGGTCCTCCATCGTGACGATGGTGCCGTTGCGCTTCGACATGCGCATCGGCTCGCCGTCCTTGAGCAGGTTGACCATCTGCCCGATCAGGATCTCGAGGTTCTTGCCCGGCTCGTCCCCGAACGCGGCGCACATCGCCATCATCCGGCCGACGTAGCCGTGGTGGTCGGCGCCGAGCATGATCAGGTTCCGCTCGAACCCGCGCTCGCGCTTGTCGAGGTAGTACGCCAGGTCGCCGGCGATGTACGCGGGCTCGCCGTCCGACTTGATGACGACGCGGTCGCGGTCGTCGCCGAAGTCGGTCGTGCGGAGCCACTCGGCACCCTCGGCCTCGTACATCACGCCGGCCGACCGCAGCCGGGCGATCGCACGCTCGACGGCCTTCGACTCGTGCAGGGCGTTCTCGTGGAAGTAGACGTCGAAGTCGACGCCGAAGTCGTGCAGCGACGACTTGATGTCCGCGAACATGAAGTCGACGCCCTCGCGACGGAAGAGCTCCTGCGCCTCGTCGCGCGGCAGGTCGCGGACGTCGATGCCCGGCTCGAGGGTCGCGATGACCCGTGCGGCGATCTCGGCGATGTAGGCGCCGCCGTAGCCGTCCTCGGGCGTCGGCTCACCGAGTGCGCTGGCGACGAGGGAGCGGGCGAACCGGTCGATCTGCGCGCCGTGGTCGTTGAAGTAGTACTCGCGGGTGACGAGGCCGCCCTGCGCCTGGAACACGCGGGCCAGGCTGTCGCCGACCGCGGCCCAGCGGACGCCGCCCATGTGGATCGGGCCGGTGGGGTTGGCGGAGACGAACTCCAGGTTGATCCGGACGCCGTCGTACAGGTCGCCGGTGCCGAAGGACTCGCCGCCGTCCACGATGGTGCGCGCGATCTCGCCAGCGGCGGCCGCCTCGAGCGTGATGTTGATGAAGCCGGGGCCGGCGACGTCGACGGAGTCCACGCCGTCGAGCTCGGTCAGCTCGCCGGCGATCTCGGTCGCGAGCTCGCGCGGGTTCGTGCCGAGCCGCTTCGCGAGCTGCATGGCCGCGTTCGAGGCCCAGTCGCCGTGGGCGCGGTTCTTCGGACGCTCGAGCACCACGTGGGACTCCTCGATCGTCACGGTCTCGGACGCGCCTCGGCGCTCGACGATCCCGGTCAGGATCGACAGGTACGCGGCGGAGAGTTCGGCAGGAGTCACGAGGACCGATCCTACCGGGACGCCCAGGTCCGCACCGGTCGATGCAGCATCATGTCGGGATGACCCCCCGCAGCCGTGCCCGGGCGCTCACCGTCGCCACCCTCACCACCGCAGCAGCCGTCGTGCTCGCCGGGTGCTCGGGCGGCGGGGACAGCACCCCGTCGGCCACCGCGACCCCGGCGGGCAAGCCGGTGTCGCAGACCTGCGCGGAGCTCCTGCCGACGAGCGCACTGTCGGTGTACGGGCAGACCTTCGAGCTCGACGACTCCTTCACCCCGGCGAAGGGCTCCCCCGCCGCGACCATCGCGAAGCAGCAGGGTCGCGTGTGCCGGTTCGTCAGCACCGACGCGGACGCCACGGCGATCACGCTCGCGGTCGCCGACCTGCCTGAGAAGTCGCTCACCAACCTGAAGGACGCCCTGTACGAGCGGGGCGGGTCCGTCCCCACCTACCGCGTGGAGGGCTACTTCGCCCTGAGCGGCGACGTCGGCCGCGCCGACGCCTTCGCAGACCCGTACTGGATCACCGCGCAGTCGACGCTGTTCACCGAGCCGGGTGGGGCGCAGCCCGTCGTCGACGCGGTGCGCGCTGCGCTGCAGCCGTCCGGGTCGGCGACGGCGACGCCCGCGGGCTGACGCGCGCGGCCCCCGCGCACGGTGCGGGGCCGCCGTCGTCTGGTGCGAGGTTGCGTGCGTGGTGCGCTGCTCGCAGCGCTGCACGGAACACGGGACGTCGCACGGGATCTCGACGGACGCACCGTGCGGACGGGAGGCCCGTGGCGGGCCCGCGCCGCGCCTCCCGGCCGCCGGCGGCCACGCACGGTGCCGTGTCCGCCGTCGGGTGCGAGGTTGCGCACGTGGTGCGCGCTTGCAGCGCCGCACGGAACGCGGAACCTCGCACGGGATCGCGACGGATGCACGGTGCGACCGGGAGGCCCGTGGCGGGCCCGCGCCTCCCGGTCGGCGGCGGCCACGCACGGTGCCGCGTCCGTCGTCTGGTGCGAGGTTGCTCGCGTGGTGCGCGCTTGCAGCGCTGCACGGGACACGGAACCTCGCACCGGATTGCGACGGACGCACGGTGCGGACGGGAGGCCCGGTGCGGGCCCGCACCGCGCCTCCCGGCTGGCGGCGGCCACGCACCGTGCCGCGTCCGCCGTCGGGTGCGAGGTTGCGCACGTGGTGCGCGCTTGCAGCGCCGCACGGGACGCGGAACCTCGCGCCGGCTCGCGACGCTCGCACGTTGCCGAGTCCGCCATCTGGTGCGAGCTTCCGTGCGTGGTGCGCGCCTGCAACGCCGCACGGGACACGAAACCTCGCACGGGACCGCGTCGCTCGCACCGTGCGGCCGGGAGGCCCGTGGCGGGCCGCACCGCGCCTCCCGGCCGTCCGACGGCACGTCCACAGCGCGACACGCGCTGTCCAGGACCACCCGCCGGACCTGCTACGGTTGTTGACACCCCTTGGCCCCCATAGCTCAGGGGATAGAGCACTGCCCTCCGGAGGCAGGGGCGGAGGTTCGAATCCTCCTGGGGGCACTGGAAAGTACGCCGAAGAGGTTCCCGAAGGGATCGAGCAGCTGGCAGAGCCGCTCTCCCGTGAACACCGTCTTCGGGCCCCGGTGCGCGACGGCACCGTTGGCGACCCAGTCCTCGACGACGGCATCGACGTCGGGCACGGTCCAGTACGGCACCGTGCCGGGCGGCCCCGGCGTGTTCAGTTCGTCGGTTCGGTGCAGCGTGAGGCGGACGCCCTCGATGTCGAACGCGACGAGCGCGCCACCACGCACGACCGGTTCGCGGCGGAGCCTGGCCGCGTACCAGACGACCGCGGCGTCGAGGTCGTCGACGAACAGGAAGACGTTGCCGACCGGGCCGATCGGGAGCGGTGCTGCGGAGTCGTCGGGCACGGGGGTCCTCCTTCGTCGTGCGCCGCTCAGCGGTGCTCGACCCCGAGCGTCTGCGCGAGGAACGCGAGCGATCCCGGCAGCGCGTGGTCGGTGTAGCCCTCGGCGTGCCGGAGACCGGGGATCAGCTGCAGCGTGTTCGGGACGCCGACCGCGGCGAGCGCGGCCTGCAGGGCGATCGGGTCCGACCGCGGGACCCACTCGTCCAGCGAGTTGGCGAGGTAGACGGGGCCCGTCGACGCCGTCACGTGCTCGATCGTGGACGCCGCGGCGAGCGCCGACCGGTCGCCGCCGACCTCCTGCAGGATCACCCAGCGGAGGAACGGGTCGTCCCGCCCGGTCTGGTCGATGTCGGCGCTCCGCATCGCGTCGAGGTCCTGCGTCGTCGGCGCCGCGGAGACCGTGCCGTCCGTCGCGCGGATGATCTCGGCGAGGCCGAAGATCCCGGACCAGCTCACGGAGGGACGGCCGGTCGCGATGCCACCCTCGACGGCGAGGTTCCCGCCGGCCGACCCGCCGAAGAAGGCGACCTTGCTCCGGTCGAAGGGGACGTCGGACTGCAGCGCCCACTCGTACGCGGTGAGCACGTCCTCCCTGCTCGCGGGGAACACGTCCGTCGGTGCCAGCCGGTAGTTCGGGACGAAGACCGTGTACCCGGCGTCCACGAGTCGGGCGGACAGGCCGTCCTCCTTGGACTTGTCCCCGCGGAACCAGCCGCCACCGTGCACGAGCACGACGGCGCCGGTGCTCGGGGGCGATCCGGTGCCCGGGCTGTGGACGTCGAGGACCAGGGCGTCGTGCCGGTCCGAGTACCGCACGTCGCGGTCGATGTGGGGAGGTGGCTGGGTGGGCATCGGTGACGACCTTCCTCGGGTTCCCGACGCCGCGACCGGCGGCGGTTCGTGGAATCCGATTCTCATCGACCGTGTCACGGGGTGATTGGGTCGGATGACTCGATGCGGTTCGGTTCCGGGGCGAGGAGCGGCACAACCGGGTCCGGAGCATCCCGGTAGCGTTCCGGCATGACGATGACGTTCCCGGTGCCCGGAGTCCACGCGCTGCGGGGCGGCCCCGAGCTCCGGTGGGGTGTGATCGGCCCCGGGGAGATCGCGAACGACTTCACGGCGACGCTGCACGCGAACTCCGACCAGCGCGTCGTCTCCGTGGGGTCCCGCTCCCCCGAGCGTGCTGCGGCCTTCGCTGCCCGCCACGGCGTGCCCGGTGTGCACGGCTCGTACGAGGCCCTCGTGGCGGACCCGTCCGTCGACGTGGTCTACGTCGCTTCGCCGCACCCGCAGCACCTCGGGCACGCGTTGCTCGCGATCGCCGCCGGCAAGCACGTGCTCGTCGAGAAGCCGATGACGACCTCGGCGGCGGACACCCGCACCCTCGCCGACGCCGCACGGGCCGCGGGCGTCCTCGCGATGGAGGCGATGTGGACCCGGTACCTGCCGGGCACCACGGTCATCGCCCGTCTGCTCGCGGACGGGGTCCTCGGCGACGTCCGCCTCGCGACGGTCGACGTCGGGTGGCCGCACGACCCGGACCCGGCGGACCGGATGTTCGACCCCGCCGCAGGTGGGGGTGCCCTCCTCGACGCCGGCGTCTACGGGCACTGGTTCGCACGGTTCGCCACCGGCGCCGCGGTGACCAGCAGCACGACGGGGGCGGTCTCGGATCGCGGGGTGGACCTCCAGTCCGTCACGGTGTCGACGGCGGAGCGTGGCGCGCAGGCGGTGGTGGCCACGTCGATGACGGCGTGGACGCCGGGGCTGGCGGTGATCGCCGGGAGCCGGGCCACGGTCCGCTACACCGACCACTTCGTGTTCCCGGCGTCGTTCGCGGTGCACCACCGGGGTGGGGAGGACCACTGGGCGGAGCCGACGGGGCTGCGGGGTCGTCAGGGACTCGTGTGGCAGGCGGCGGCGCTGGCGCAGTACGTGGCGGACGATCGCACGGAGTCCCCGGTGCACTCGCTGGACGACTCGATCGGGATCGCGACGGCGCTCGACACGGCCCGTGCGGCACTCGGCCCGACCGGTGCGGCGCTCGGCCCGACCGGTGCGGCGCTCGGCCCGACCGGTGCGGCGCTCGGCCCGACCGGTGCGGCGCTCGGCCCGACCGGTGCGGCACCGTCCGTTCCCGAGCAGGACACCTCGACCCTCTAGGATCACGGGCCGGTCGTCCCGCACACGACCGGGAAGAGGCCTCGATGACCATCGGCACCGGGAACGCGCAGCTCGAACTCGCCCGCGGCGGCGACGCACCCGCCCCACGGACCCTGTTCGACGTCCTGGCGGCGACCGCGGCGACCCACCCGGACGCGACCGCGCTCGAGGACCCCGCCGGCAGCGTCGACTACGCCGCCCTGCTCGACCTCGTGCGCGCGCAGGCCGACGATCTGGCCCGCCGCGGTGTCCGACGGGGCGACCGGGTCGGGGTGCGGATCCCCTCCGGCGGGCGTGACCTGTACCTGTCGATCCTCGCCGTGCTCGCCGCCGGAGCCGCGTACGTGCCGGTCGACGCGGACGACCCCGAGGAGCGCGCCACCCTGGTGTTCGGCGAGGCCGGTGTCGTCGGGGTGATCGGCGCGGGCGGTGTCCTGCGCGACCGCGACGGCGCCGAGCTGCCGGTGACGGACCCTGCGGCGAGCGCCGAACTCCCCCGTGAGACCGACGACGCGTGGATCATCTTCACGTCCGGGTCGACCGGGGTGCCGAAGGGTGTGGCGGTCACCCACCGCAGTGCAGCGGCGTTCGTGGACGCCGAGGCGCGGATGTTCCTGCAGGCGGCGCCGATCGGTCCGGGTGACCGGGTGCTGGCGGGGCTGAGCGTGGCGTTCGACGCGTCGTGCGAGGAGATGTGGTTGGCGTGGGGGCACGGGGCCGCGTTGGTGCCGGCGCCCCGGTCGTTGGTGCGGACGGGGGTGGACCTGGGCCCCTGGCTCATCGCGCACACGATCACGGTGGTGTCGACGGTGCCGACGCTGGCGGCGTTGTGGCCGGACGATGCGCTCGAGCAGGTGCGGCTGGTGATCTTCGGTGGTGAGGCGTGCCCGCCGGAGCTGGCGGCGCGCATCGCGAGTCGTGACCGTGAGGTGTGGAACACCTACGGGCCGACCGAGGCGACGGTGGTGGCGTGCGGGTCCCTGCTCGACGGGAGCCAGCCGATCCGGATCGGGTTGCCGCTGGACGGGTGGGACCTGGCGGTGGTGGACGGTGCCGGGCAACGGGTGGAGCCGGGCGGCGTCGGCGAGCTCGTGATCGGTGGCGTCGGACTGGGGCGGTACCTCGACCCGGCGAAGGACGCGGAGAAGTACGCGCCGTTCCCGGAGCTCGGGTGGGAGCGGGCGTACCGGAGCGGGGACCTGGTTCGGTACGAGCCCGAGGGGCTGGTGTTCCAGGGGCGTGCGGACGACCAGGTGAAGCTCGGCGGCCGGCGGATCGAGCTCGGGGAGATCGATGCGGCGCTGCAGGCCCTGGACGACGTGGCGGGTGGTGCCGCGGTGGTGCAGCGGACCCCGGCGGGCAACCAGGTGCTGGTCGGGTACCTGGCTCCGGTGGCCGGGGCGACGGTGGACGTGGCCGCGGCGAACGCCCGGTTGCGGCAGGAGCTGCCGGCGGCGCTGGTGCCGTTGGTGGCCGTGGTGGAGTCGCTGCCGACGCGGACGTCGGGCAAGGTCGACCGCGCGGCGCTGCCGTGGCCGTTGCCGGGGGCGACGGACGCGGCGATGCTGCCGGACACGGTGGCGTGGATCGCCGAGCGGTGGTCGGCGATCCTCGGGGTGCCGGTGGCGAGCGTCGACGACGACTTCTTCGCGCACGGCGGTGGGTCGCTGACGGCGGCGCAGCTGGTGTCGGCCATCCGGGAGCGGTTCCCGACGACGACGGTGGCGGACGTGTACGACCACCCGCGGATCGGGGCGTTGGCGGCGGCGCTGGACGAGTCCGGCCCGGTCGAGGCGTCGTCGCGCGACGTCACGCCGGTGCCCCCGGCGACGGGGTTGCTGATGACGCTGCTCGGGCTGCCGGTGCAGGTGCTCCGGGGGTTGCGGGTGCTGACGTGGACGGCCCTGGTGGCCGCGGTGCTGCACGCGACGACGCTGCCGTTCCTGCCGGTGCTGCCCTGGCCGGTGCTGGTACTGGCGCTCCTGGTGTTCGTGACGCCGATCGGCAAGATGGCGCTGACGGTGGTGCTCGCGCGGCTGCTGCTCGCCGGGGTCCGGCCGGGGTCGTACCCCCGCGGTGGTTCGGTGCACCTGCGGGTCTGGCTGGCCGAGCGCATCGCCGAGGCGGTCGACGGCCCCTCGACGGCGGGCGCCCCGTGGATCAGCTACTACGCCCGGGCCCTCGGCGCGCGGATCGGCAGGGACGTCGACCTGCACACGCTGCCGCCGGTGACCGGGATGCTCACGATCGGCAAGCGTGCCTCGATCGAGCCCGAGGTCGACCTGGCCGGGCACTGGCTCGACGGCGACGTGTTCCACCTGGGGCACGTCCGCGTCGACGAGGACGCCGTGGTGCGCAGCCGGACGACGCTGCTGCCCGGGGCGCACGTCGGTGCGGGTGCCGAGATCACGGCGGGTTCCGCCGTCGGCGGCCCGGTGCCCGCGGGCGAACGCTGGGCAGGGGCGCCGGCGGAGCGCACCGGGTCGGCTCGTGACGACCGGGAGGCCCGCCCCGCGACCCGACGACGCTGGCTGCTCGCGTACGGGGCCGGGTCCCTGGCCGTGGCCGGGTTGCCGGTGGTCGGTGTCGCGGTCGGACTGCTGGTCGCCCTCGCCCTGGTCGGGCGGGCGTCGACCCTGGGCGACGCGGTGCTCCGTGCGCTGGTGACGGTCCCCCTGGCGACGGTCGTCGCCGGTGCGGTGTACGCGCTGCTGGTGGTGGTCGCGGTGCGGCTGCTCGGCATCGGCCTGCACGAGGGGCGGCACCCGGTGCGCTCCCGGATCGGCTGGCAGGTGTGGTCGACCGAGCGGGTGCTCGACGCGGCGCGCACCCTGCTGTTCCCGCTGTACGCCTCACTCGTGACGCCGGTGTGGCTGCGGCTGCTCGGCGCCCGCGTCGGGCGGGACACCGAGATCTCGACGGTGCTGCTCATCCCGGCGCTGACGCAGATCGCGTCGGGGGCGTTCCTGGCCGACGACACGATGGTGGCGACGTACGAGCTCGGCGGCGGTCGGGTGCGGATCGGTCGCTCGAAGGTCGGCCGTCGGGCGTTCCTCGGCAACAGCGGGATGACGGGCGCCGGACGCTCGGTGCCGCGCGAGGCCCTGGTGGCGGTGCTGTCCGCGGTGCCGAAGAAGGCCAAGCGCGGGTCGTCGTGGCTCGGGTCGCCCCCGGTGCGGCTGCGGCGCGCGGCGACGGAGTTCGACGAGGCGCGCACGTTCCGTCCGTCCCGGCGGCTCAAGGTCGCCCGCGGCTGCTGGGAGCTGCTGCGCCTGGTCGCCCCGATGGTCTCCGCCGCCATCGCGCTCGGCGTGGCCGGAGCACTGCTGGCGCTCTGGTCGGCCGTGGGGATCGGCTGGACGGTGCTGCTCGCCGGACCGGTGCTCATCGCCGCCGGTGCCGTCGCCGCCGTCGTTTCGACGATCGCGAAGTGGGCGTTCGTCGGCCGGATCACCGCCCGGGAGCACCCGCTGTGGTCGTCCTTCGTGTGGCGCAACGAGGTGCAGGACACCTTCGTCGAGACCGTCGCGCGCCCCTGGTTCGCCGAGCAGGCCACCGGCACCCCCGCGCTGGCCGTCTGGCTGCGGAGCCTCGGTGCGACGATCGGCCGCGGCACCTGGCTCGAGACGTACTGGCTGCCCGAGGCCGACCTGGTCACGATCGGCTCCGGGGCGTCGGTGGCGCGGGGAACGGTCGTGCAGACGCACCTGTTCCACGACCGCGTGATGCAGCTCGACACCGTCCGGATCGACGCGGGTGCGACGCTCGGGCCGCACAGCGTGGTCCTGCCGGCGGCCGGCATCGGTGCCGGGGCGACCGTCGGGCCGTCCTCGCTCGTGATGCGGGGCGAGCAGGTGCCGACGGGCTCCCGCTGGTCCGGCAACCCGATCGCTCCGTGGACATCGGCAGCACCGTCGGTGACCGCCCCACCGGCGCCATGAGGTTGACTGTCCCCGTGCCCTCCGATCCCGCCGCAGACCCGTACACCCCGCACAGCGGCGACCGACGGTGGAGTGCCGAGCACTACGAGCTCCGTCTCGACTACCGCGTCGCCACGAACCGCCTGGACGGCACCGCCACGATCACCGCGCGCGCCCTGGAGCCGCTCGAGAAGGTCGTGATCGACCTGCACGGGCTCACGGTCGACCGGGTCGACGTCGACGGACGCCGGGCCAAGAAGGTCTCGACCGCGACGCACAAGGTGACGGTCACCCCGGCCGACCCCATCGCCGCCGACACCGTGTTCTCCGTGCACCTGCGGTACCGCGGCACCCCGCACCCCGTCCGGAGTGCGTGGGGGCAGCTCGGCTGGGAGGAACTGTCCGACGGCGTCATCGTCGCCGCCCAGCCCACGGGAGCGCCGTCGTGGTTCCCGTGCAACGACCGCCCCGACGACAAGGCCACGTACCGGATCGAGATCGCGGCCGAGGCGGCGTACGACGTCCTGGCGAACGGGGAGCTGCTCGCCAAGGAGCGCGACCGCGTCGGCACCCGCTGGACCTACGCCACCACCGAGCCGATGGCGACCTACCTGGCGACCGTGCAGATCGGCCGCTACCGCACCACGAAGCTGCGCACGAGCGGGGTCCCCGTCTCGCTGCACCACCCCGCCGACCTCGCCGCCGCCGCGAAGACCGACTTCGGCCAGGTGCCGGAGATGCTCGCGCTGTTCGGTGACCGGTTCGGCCCGTACCCGTTCGCGGCGTACGGCGTCGTGGTCACCGACGACGACCTGGAGATCCCGCTCGAGGCCCACGGCCTGGCGGTGTTCGGCCGGAACCACGTCGACGGCGAGCACGGGACCGACCGTCTCATCGCCCACGAGCTCGCCCACCAGTGGTTCGGCAACTCCGTCACGGTCACCCGGTGGCAGGACATCTGGCTGCACGAAGGGTTCGCCTGCTACGCCGAGTGGCTGTGGTCCGAGGACCGCGGCGACGACACCGCCGACCAGCTGGCCGAGCGGTACCGGCAGGGACTGCTCGAGCAGCCGGAGGACCTGGTGATCGGTGACCCGGGCGCGAAGGACATGTTCGACGACCGCGTCTACAAGCGCGGCGCCCTCGCACTGCACGCCGTCCGCCGCACGTTCGGCGACGACGCCTTCTTCGCCGGGCTGCGGAGCATCACCGAGCGGCACCGGCACGGATCCGTGACCGTGCCGGACGTGCTCCGTGCGTTCGCGGACGCCGCCGGCCGCTCGGTCGCGGACGTCGGTGCGGTGACCGGGCCCTGGATCGACGAGGCGTCGGTGCCGGCGCTGCCCGCTGGCTAGCAGGCGCCGCCGCCGCGCCGGCCAGCAGGCGCCGCCGCCGCGTCGGCCAGCATGCTCTGCCGCCGCGCCGGCTATCCCGCCAGCTCGCCGTCCGCCGGGTCGCAGCTGACCTCGGACCACACCGCGTCGAGCGACAGTCCGACCACGCCCGCGACCGACGCGATGGTCGAGAACGCCGGCGTCGCGATGCGACCGGTCTCGATCTTCCGGAGCGTCTCCGGCGAGATCCCCGCGGCCAGGGCGGTGTCCACGATCGACCGCGGACCACGGGCACGACGCAGCAGCGCACCGAGGCGACGACCGCGTGCGACCTCGTCGGGACGGAGTGGGAGACGGACCATGACCACATAGTAATACCGGTATGATCATCGGCGTGATCGAGATCCTGACCCCCGCCGAGGTCGACAAGGGCCGCGCCACCGGAGCCCTCGTCGGCACGATCCTGCAGACCCTGCGAGAACGCGCCCGCGTGGGCACGAACCTGCTCGAGATCGACCGGTGGGCGAAGCAGATGATCGAGGCCGCCGGTGCCGACTCCTGCTACGTCGACTACGCACCCTCGTTCGGCCGCGGCCCGTTCGGCCACCACATCTGCACGGCCGTGAACGACGCCGTCCTGCACGGGCTGCCGCACGACCGGGTGCTGCAGGACGGCGACCTGCTGACCCTCGACCTCGCGGTGTCCTTGGACGGCATCGCCGCCGACGCCGCGATCAGCTTCGTCGTCGGTACCGCACGCCCCGAGGACCTCGCACTCATCGACGCCACCGAACGCGCACTGGCCGCGGGCATCGCCGCCGCCGGACCGGGCGCCCGCATCGGTGACCTGTCCCACGCGATCGGCACCGTGCTCGAAGCGGCGGGCTACCCGGTGAACGTCGAGTTCGGCGGGCACGGCATCGGCTCGACCATGCACCAGGACCCGCACGTGTCGAACACCGGGCGCCCCGGCCGCGGCTACGCGCTCCGGCCCGGACTCCTGCTCGCGCTCGAACCGTGGGTGATGGCGGACACCGACGTCCTGGTCACCGACGCCGACGGGTGGACCCTGCGGAGTGCCACCGGAGCGCGGACCGCCCACACCGAGCACACCATCGCGATCACCGAAGACGGCGCCGAGGTGCTCACGCTCCCCCGCTGACCGTCCCGACGACCTCGACGGACAGGCCACCCGCCGCGACGACGAGCACGACGTCCGGTGCGGGGTACAGCACGGTGACCGGTTGTCCGGCACCCTCGAACCGGGCGGTACCGGCGACCACGTCGACCTCCACCGCGAGCGGGTCGACGCGCAGCCCGCGTCCGTCGCGTTTCAGCACGGCCTCCTTCGCCGCCCACGCCGTGGCGAGGAGCGCCGGGTCCCCGTCGGCTCGACGGAGTTCGTCCGAGGTGAACGCATCGAGCGGCGCAGCGGCGACCCGCGACACCCGTTCGACGTCGACACCGAGTGCCGACGGTCCGACCGCGAGGGCGACGACGCCCGGTGCGCGCGACAGGCTCACGCCGACCGTGGTGCCCGCTACGGTCGCCCACGGACGACCGTGGTCGGTCCCCGCGCAGTGCGGACAGACGCGCCCCGCGCGCACCGCGACCGGCTCGGCGCCGGTCGCCGACGCGACGGCGGCGACCAGGGCCTCCCGGTCGTCCGCGCGGTCAGCAGCCGGCGTCCGGAGCGTCACCGTGACGGTCTGGAGGCACGACCCACCGACCGGGGCAGCGCCCGTCGGTCGTGTGGTCGCGCCCAGAGCGGATCAGGCGTGCGTCAGCGCGATGAGCGCGACGTTCATGGTGCTGTACTGCCCCTCGGAGCGGGTCGCCTGGCGAACTCGTCCGCGCAGGACCTCGTAACGGCCGTCGTGCTCGCGCACGAAACCGATCACACCCGTCGCCGGAGTCGACACCCGGTGGTAGCCGTCCTCGAGCGGGACGACCTCGGTGCTCGTGGTGCGTTCCATCGTTCTTCCCCTTCCGTTCATCCTCGAACAGTGGCGCCAGCATACCCCGGTACGGGGGACAAGACGTCCACAGGAAGCACGGTCCGGAGCGTTCCCCCAGAGTCTGGCGGTGCCCCTGCGTGGCCTGGATAGACTCCGGGCGACAGCGCACTCGTGGCGCGGTCCGGTGCGGTGCCACGGGGTACCGACCGGCGACGGACGGAGGACGGATGCGAGCGGTCCAGCACGGATCGGGCACGGACGGATCGAGCGGGCACAGGGGGACAACGCGGCTGTGGAGCCGTGTGACGGCCGCCCTCGTCGCGATGCTGATCGTCCTGGCTCCGGCAGCGACCGCCCACGCCACGGCGCCCGTCGACCTGGGCGGCGCGTACGTCCTCGACGAGGCCGACGCGCTGACCGCATCCCAGCAGTCGAAGGTCGAGCAGGCCGTGCAGGACCTGTACGCCGAGACGCAGACGCAGCTGTACGTCGTGTTCGTGCCGTCCTTCACCGACCCCACCGACCACACCGAGTGGGGCCGGGCCGTGCTCGAGCAGAACCAGATCGACACCGACGGCATCCTGCTCTCGGTCGCGGTCGACGAGCGCAACTACGACGTGCAGCAGACGAACGAGACCGCGATCTCTTCGTCCGACGTGGAGAACGCCGTCGACGACTCGCTGCTCCCCGAGCTCAAGCAGGGCGACTGGTCCGGCGCCGCCGTGGCCTTCGCCGACGGGCTGACCCAGTCGCAGGCCCCGGTGGACCTCACCTGGCTGTGGATCCTGCTGCTCGTCGTGGTCGTCGGGCTCATCGTCGTGGTCCTGGTCATCCGGACCCGCAACAAGCGCCGCACCGCCGCAGCGACCGAGGCGCAGGAAGCCTCGCTCGCCGACCTCGAACGCACCGCCGGCGGCGCCCTGGTCACCATCGACGACGAACTCCGAACCGCCGAGCAAGAGGTCGGGTTCGCGAGCGCGCAGTTCGGCCCCGACGCCGCCAAGCCCTTCGCCGACGCCGTGCAGGCCGCACAGCGCGAGGTCCGCAAGGCCTTCACGATCCGGCAGCAGCTCGACGACGAGATCCCCGACACCCCCCAGCAGCGCGCCGAGTGGGCGAACCAGATCATCGTGATCTGCGAACGGGCGCACGCCGCGATCGAGGAGCAGACCGAGGCGTTCGACCAGCTCCGCTCGCTCGAGGACGGCATCGAGGACGCCGCCGCATCGCTCGCCCAGGCCGTGGCCGCCGCGCCGGCATCGGTCGGGGCCGCCGCCGCTGCGCTCGACCGCGTCCGCGCCCGGTACACCGGCCGCACCCTCGCCACCGTGGCGAACAACGTCGACCAGGCCCACCAGGTGCTCGCCTTCGCCACCGAACGCTCGAACGCCGCCACCGCCTCCATCGCCGCCGGCGACAAGGGCGAGGCGGTCGTCGCCGTGCGCGACGCCCAGCACGCGCTCGCCCAGGTGCAGCAGCTCACCGACGGAGCACTCGCCGCCGAGCAGTCCTTCGACGAGGCCACCGCCCGCGCCGAGGCGATGCGCATCGACATCCAGGGCGACGTCGCCGCCGCCCGCAGCCTGCGCTCGGGCGGGCCGGACCTCGCCGCAGCTGTCACCCGCGCCGAGGCCGTGCTCCGCCAGGGGCTCGACCCGAAGGACCCGGTGGCGGCCGTCGACGCGCTGACCCGGGCGAACACCGAGATCGACCAGGCCATCGCCACGGCGCGGGGTGCCGAAGAACAGCGCCAGCGGGCCACCCAGGCGCTCGACGCGGCCCTGCGCGATGCCCGGAACCGGATCAGCCAGGCCCGCGACTACGTCTCCCTGCACCGCGGCGGCATCGGCCCGACGGCCCGGACCCGGCTGTCCGAGGCCCAGCGCGCCTACGACGACGCCGTCGAACTCGCCCCGAGCAACCCCGGCCAGGCCCTCAACGCCGCCCGCGCGGCCGAGCAGTACGCGGCCGCCGCGATGGACGCCGCCAACGACGACCTCGGCGGCTGGGGCGGCGGCCAGGGCGGTGGCGGAGGCGGCGCCCAGCTCGGTGGCCTCGTCACCGGACTCGTCCTCGGCGGCCTGCTCGGCGGTCGCGGCGGCAGCTACGGCGGCGGTTCCTTCGGGGGCGGCGGCTTCTCCGGCGGCGGCCGCTTCTGACCTGACGCACTCCCCCGGCACCCAGAACCAGACACGACCCGACAACACCGTCCACAGGACTTCCACGAAAGGGAACAGCAATGGCCAAGCAGACCATCTTCGGACGCATCTCCACCCTCGTGCGCGCGAACATCAACCAGATCATCGACGACGCCGAGGACCCGCAGAAGATGCTGGACCAGCTCGTCCGCGACTACACGAACAACATCGCCGACGCGAAGACCGCGATCGCGCAGACCATCGGCAACGTGCGCCTGCTCGAGCAGGACCACGAAGAGGACAAGAAGGCCGCGGTCGAGTGGGGCCAGAAGGCCGCCAACGCCTCCACCGCAGCCGACAAGTACCGCTCCGAGGGCAAGTCGGCCGAGGCGGACAAGTTCGACAACCTCGCCAAGATCGCGATCGGCAAGCAGATCGCCGCCGAGCAGGAGGTCAAGGACGCCGAGCCGAACCTGGCGTCGCAGAACGAGGCCGTCGAGAAGCTCAAGACCGGTCTCGCCGGCATGGAGCAGAAGCTCGAGCAGCTCCGCGCGAAGCGAGACAACCTCGTCGCCCGCTCGAAGACCGCCGAGGCGCAGTCGCGCGTCAACGACGCCCTCGGCAACATCGACGTACTCGACCCGACGAGCGACCTCGGCCGCTTCGAGGAGAAGGTCCGCCGCGAAGAGGCGAAGGTGCTCGGCCAGCAGGAGCTGCAGTCGTCGAGCCTCGACGCACAGTTCGAGAGCCTCGAGGACGTCGGCAAGGACGCCGAGGTCGAGGCACGGCTCGCCGCGCTGAAGTCCGGCGGATCCTCGAGCATCTGACGAACGCCCTGACGACGCCGGACCCCAGCTGACAGACTGAGACGATGCACTTCCTCGTGGTCGGTCAGTGGCAGGGTTCGGCGTCGTCGCGCGCGATGCGCCTCGGGGACGGTGCGTCGGCGATCGCGGCCGACCTCCCCCGGGCGTCCACCACCGTGGTCGACGTCCCGGCCGGAGCGGGTGACCGCCTCGAGACCGCCGTCGCCCGCTACACCTCGGTGCTCGCCGTCGCCGAACGCGTCGCCGAGGAAACAGCCGTCGCCACCGAACCGGTGCTCGTCGTCGGCGGTGACGGCGCCAGTGTCCTCGGCGCGACCGCTGCCCTCGCCCCGGACACCGCGTTCGTCCGGATCTCCGGGTCCAGCGGGTACCGCGCGCTCAACCGGGCACAGCCCGTTGCCGCCGAGACCGCCGCCCTTCGTCTGCTGGTCGACCGCCCTGACGACCTGTTCCCCGGCCTGCCGGTCGTCCCCGCTTCGTCGGTCGTCGTCGCCGGGGTCCGCGGCGTCGAGGACGCCGAACGAGCCGCCCTCGACAAGGCCGGGATCGTGCACCTCGACGTCGATGCCGCCACCCCGGACGCCCTCGCCGCAGCGGTCGAGCGGACCGGTGCCTCGTCGGTGTTCGTGCACGTCGACCTCGACGTCCTCGACCCGTCCGAGGTCGACGGGCTGCTCGAACCCGTCCCGTTCGGCCTCGACGGCGCAGCGCTCGTCGAGCGCATCCAGGCCGCGACGCGCGGCCGCCGCCTCGTCGGCGCCGCGCTCACCGGTTTCGCCCCCGTCGACCCGGACCGGGCGGTGGACGACCTCGGCGTGATCCTGCGCGTCGTCGGAGCGGTGACCAGCGCCTCCCGGGTGGGCTGACCACGGGCACGACGCGACCGGCGGACCCCCTGCCGGTCCGCGTACGCTCGGCAGCATGACGGACTACGACCTCATCGTGATCGGAGCCGGCGCTGTCGGCGAGAACGTGGCGGACTACGCCAGGAAGCGCGACCTGTCGGTCGCGATCGTGGAGGCCGAGCTCGTCGGCGGCGAGTGCTCCTACTGGGCGTGCATGCCCTCGAAGGCGCTCCTGCGCAGCGGACACGCCCTCGCCGCCGCCAAGCGGCTCGACGGTGCGAAGCAGGCCGTGACCGGCACGCTCGACGCGGCCCACGTGCTCGCCCGCCGCAACTCGTTCACCTCGGACTGGAAGGACGACAGCCAGGTCTCGTGGCTCGAGTCCGCCGGCATCGACCTGATCCGCGGGCACGCCCGCATCACCGGCCCGAAGACCATCGACGTCGACGGCGAGACGCACACGGCGCGCGCCGCCGTCGCGGTCGTCACCGGTTCCCTGCACACGCTGCCCCCGGTGCCCGGTCTCGCCGAGGCGAAGCCGTGGGGCACCCGCGAGGGCACCAGCGCCCAGCAGGTCCCCGAGAGCCTGCTCGTCATCGGCGGCGGCGTCTCCGGCTCGGAGCTCGCGACCGCGTGGGCCTCCCTCGGCGCGAAGGTCACCCTCGTCGCCCGGCACGGTCTGCTCGGCGGCATGGAGCCCTTCGCCGGGGAACTCGTCGCCGACTCCCTGCGCGAACTCGGTGTCGACGTCCGCACCGGCGTCAACCCGGTCCGGGTCGACCGCGACGAGCACGGTCTCGTCACCACGGAGCTCGACGACGGCACTACGGTCATCACGAGCGAGGTGCTCGCCGCCACCGGCCGCGCCGCACACACGCGTGACCTCGGGCTCGAGACCGTCGGCCTGACCGCGGGCGACTGGCTCGACGTCGACGACACCATGCTCGTGCACGGCACCGACTGGCTGTACGCCGTGGGTGACGTCAACCACCGCGTCCTGCTCACGCACCAGGGCAAGTACCAGGCGCGTGCCGCCGGCGAGGCGATCGCCGCCCGGTACCAGGGCACGCCGCTGCACACCGAGCCGTGGGGTGCCCACGTCGCCACCGCCGACCACGCCGCCTCGCCGCAGGTCACCTTCACCGACCCCGAGGTCGCGAGCGTCGGACTGACCGAGGCGAAGGCCCGCGAGCAGGGGCTGAACGTCCGCGCGGTCGAGTACGACCTCGGTGCGATCGCCGGGTCCTCGCTGCAGGCCGATGGCTACACGGGCCGCGCGAAGATGGTCGTCGACGAGGACCGCGGGGTCGTCGTGGGCGTCACGTTCGTCGGCCAGGACGTCGCCGAGATGCTGCACGGCGCCACCGTCGCCGTCGTGGGCGAGGTCCCGATCGACCGCCTGTGGCACGCGGTGCCGGCCTACCCGACGATGAACGAGATCTGGCTCCGCCTGCTCGAGACGTACGGCCGCCCGGCCTGAGCGTGCGCAACCCGCTGCTCGACTCCCCCGTGTCCCGTGCGGGGTGGGTGTTCGCGACCGCCGTCGGGCTCGCCGTGGGCGTCCCCCTGTCGACCGGGCGGATCCGGGTGGAGGACGGGCTCGTGGTCTGCACGGGGCTGCCGCGCTGGGTGTTCCGGCGCGGCGGCACCTGCGTCGGTTCGGTGTACCTGACCCGCGACAACGACGGCCCGCGGGTGCTCCGGCACGAGCGGGTGCACGTCGAGCAGTGGCGCCGGTACGGCATGCTCATGCCGCTGCTCTACGCCGTGGCCGGGCGGGATCCCCTGCGGAACCGGTTCGAGGTCGAGGCCGGCCTGGAGGACGGCGGCTACCGCTGACGGGGGCGGCGGGTGCGGGGCGGGGCGGCTCGGGTGTGCTGCGGTCGCACGACACGCCGCGTGCGCATCGTCGTGGTCGCGCGAACCGTCGTCCCGACGCCGGTTGCGCGGCGGTTCGTGCGACCTCGGCGCGCCCGCCCGCCGGTCGCAACACCCCGCCGGGCGCGCGGCGAGCGGTCGCAGACCGTCGCGTGCGGCGCCGCCAGCCGACGGTTCGTGACCGCGCGGCGCCCGGCTGACGGCGTTTCGTGACCACTCGGCGGCGGGCCGGCCAGGCGACGGGACGCGACGCGACCAGTCGACGGCCTGGAGGCGCGTGGCGGCGCCGCCCCGAGCCTCCAGGCCGCTGCGCCCCACGTCCACCGCGCCCGCCCGCCGGTCACAACACCCCGCCGGGCAAGCGGCGAGCGGTCGCAGACCGTCGCCTGCGGCGCCGCCAACCGACAGTTCGTGACCACTCGGTGCCCGGCCGACGGCGTGTCGTGACCACTCGGCGGCGGGCCGGCCAGGCGACGGGACGCGACCGGTCGACGGCCTGGAGGCGCGTGGCGGCGCCGCCCCGAGCCTCCAGGCCGCTGCGCCCTACGTCCACCGCGCCCGCCGGCCGGTCGCAACACCCCGGCGGGTGCGCGGCGAGCGGTCGCAGACCGTCGCCTGCGGCGCCGCCAGCCGACAGTTCGTGACCACTCGGCACCCGGCCGACGGCGTGTCGTGACCACTCGGCGGCGGCACGTGACCGAAGTCGCGCGACACGCCGCGTCCACGTCGCCGCGGTCGCGCGAACCGTCGTCCCGACGCCGGGCAGGCGGCAGATCGTGCGACCTCGGCCCGGCCCGGCCACAGCCGGCCCGCGCGTCAGGCCGCGCGCCGCCGCGGCACCACGAGGGGCGTGCCGGTCTCGGGGTCCGGGACGACGACGCACGGCAGGCCGAAGACGTCCTCGACGAGGTCCGCGGTGAGCACCGACGACGGCTCCCCCGCCGAGACGATCGCCCCGTCGCGCATCGCGATGACGTGGGTGGCGTAGCGCGCGGCCTGGTTCAGGTCGTGCAGCACCGCGACGACCGTGCGACCGGCGGCGTGCAGCGTGGAGGCCAGTTCGAGCACGTCGTACTGGTGCGCGATGTCGAGGAACGTCGTCGGCTCGTCGAGCAGCACGATGTCGGTCTGCTGCGCGAGCACCATCGCGATCCACACCCGCTGCCGCTGCCCGCCGGAGAGCTCGTCGACGCTCCGCTCCGCCAGTTCCACCGTCGACGTCTGCTCGAGTGCAGCCTGCACGGCCTGCCGGTCGGACCCGGACGACGGGTGCAGCAGGTCCTGGTGCGGGAACCGGCCCCGGGACACCAGGTCACGCACGGTGATGCCGTCGGGGGCGATCGGGGTCTGCGGGAGCATGCCGACTCGCCGGGCGACGGCCTTCGGGCGGTACGAGTCGATCGGCGCCCCGTCGAGGAACACCGTGCCGGCGCGCGGCTTCAGGGTGCGGGCGAAGGACTTCAGCAGCGTCGACTTGCCGCAGGCGTTCGGCCCGACGATGACCGTCAGCTCACCGTCGGGGATGTCGACGTCGAGCGTGTCCACCACGACCCGGTCGTCGTAGGCCAGGGTCAGGCCACGGGCCCCCAGTGCGGTGGTCGGGACCGGACCGAGCGCGGTGCCCGAGGTCGGCATCAGTGCTCGGCCTTGCCGTGCCGCCAGTAGCCCATGAACGCGACCTGCTTGCGGTCGATGCCGACGCCGCGCACCAGGTGGCGGCGGAGTTCCTTGACGCAGCCGGCCTCACCGGCGATCCACGCGTAGACGGGGCGCTCGTCGACCGGGGCGGGGACGTCCCACAGCACCTGCTCGTCGACGTCGACGTCGGTGAGCTCGGCGGCCGGCTCGCACACGGCGGCGGACGGCGCGACGGTGGAGGCCCAGGCGTGCACCTGGTCGGTCATCCGGACACCGTGGGTGGCGCCGTTCCGGGCGATCCAGCGGACCTCGACCCCGGCCGGCGCGGTGACCGGCAGCCGGTCGGCGTCGGTGGGCACCTCGATGAAGACGTGGCCGACGGTCGAGACGTCGAGGGCTTCGAGGATGGCGCAGATGGCGGGTGCGGCGGTCTCGTCCCCGGCGAGCAGGATCCGGTTCGCGTGCCCGGGAGCGAACTCGGCGGCCCCGGTCGGCAGGTCCTCCGGCGACTCGGGGACGCGCGGCCCGGCGATGCGCAGCTCGTCACCGACGCGGCAGGCCGACACCCAGCGCGACGCCGGACCGGTGTCGCCGTGGGCGACGAAGTCGATGTCGAGCTCGCGGGCGTCCGGCCGGAACGAGCGGACCGTGTACGTGCGGAGGGGGTTGCGGGCGTCGTCCGGCAGCGCGCGCCAGGCGGCGTACCAGTCCTCGTCCTCCGGTAGTTCGGAGAAGCCGACGCCGGGCAGGGGCAGCACGATCTTGATCCGCTGGTCGAGACCGACCGAGGAGAAGTCGGCGAGCGCGTCGCCCGTCAGCGTGACCCGGACGAAGTTCGGGGTGAGCGACGTGACGGCGGCCACACGGACGGAGAAGACGCGATACCGGGTTGCCACGGAATCGAGTATGGCATGCCTTACCTAACGTCTCCAGGCCCCCGGAACGGTGCGAGGATCGTCCCCGTGTCCGAAGCCCCCGACGACGAATTCGCCGACCTGCCCGCCCTCGCCAGCGCGAGCGGCGTGACCACACCGCTCCGCGCCTCCAGGCAGGTGGTCCGCACTGCGGACGGGCAGGAGACCTCCGCGATCCGGTGGGGCGACGACGGCCAGGAGGCCCGGATCACCTACCTGCACGGGCTCGGCATCGACGCCCACAGCTTCGACACCACGGCACTCGCCGTGGGCGAGCCGGCGGTCGCCCTCGACCTGCCCGGCCACGGCCGGTCGTCGTGGCGGGAGGACGCCGACTACGCGGCGGCCGCGACGGCGCCGAGCGTGCTCGCCGCGCTCGACGCGCTCGCGGTGCCGCCGGGCATCGTCGTCGGGCACTCGCTCGGCGCCATCCTGTCGGCTCGACTCGCGGCCACCGCGCCGGAGCGGGTCACCGGACTCGTGCTCGTCGACATGTCGCCGGACTTCGCGCAGCGTGCCGTCGACCGGATCGCCCGCGCGCTCGAGGCCGAGGAGCCGTTCGAGTCGCTCGAGCAGGTCGTCGACCGGGCGATCGAGGCGCGGGTCGGCGACGACCGGCAGGTGCTGCTGCGCGAGGCCCGGCACACGACGGCCCTCGGTGCGGACGGGCGACTCGTGCGCCGTCACCACTTCCCGCACCTGCCCGCCGGGCGGACGTCGTCGGTGGGGCGCTTCGCCGATGCGTGGCCGGACCTCGAGGCCCTGCGCGTGCCGATCCTGCTCGTCCGGGGTGACCGCGGGTACGTCTCCCCGAAGCTGCACGCCGGGTTCGCCGAACGCCTGCCGGACGCCGAGATCGTGACGGTGACCTCGCGGCACGCGGTGCAGAACCAGGCACCCCTCGAACTGGCTTCGGCGATCCGGGCATGGGCGGAGCGGCACGGATTGTTGCACCCGATCGAAGAACCGTCGCCGGACGGCACCAGCCGCCGGTACCCTCGTGCGAGCGCGAGGCCCGATCCCAGCCCTCGTGCCCGGAAGGAACCCACCACCCCATGAGTCCGCTCCTGCCCCGTCGCACCGCGCGCACCTCGCGCATCGGGCGCGCTGCCCTCGCCGCCACCGCGATCGCCGTCGTCTCCGCCCTGGCGCTGGCCGGCTGCTCCGGCTCGTCCGACACCACCGGCGGCAAGGACGCCACGGTGCGTGTCGGGCTGGTGCTCGAGCCGACGAGTCTCGACATCCGCACCCAGTCCGGGGCGGCGCTCGACCAGGTGCTCATCGACAACGTGTACCAGGGGCTCGTCGGCCGGACCGCCGACGGCGAGATCCGTGACGTGCTGGCCTCATCGCACGAGGTGTCGAAGGACGGCCTGACCTACACGTTCACGCTGCGGGACGGCACGACGTTCCAGGACGGCAAGCCGGTCACCGCAGCCGACGTCGTGTGGTCGCTCGAGCAGGTCAAGTCGAACGACTCGTACGTCGACTCGGCCAAGCTCGCGGGCGTCACGTCGATCACCTCGCCGTCGGACGACTCCGTCGTGCTGCAGCTGGCGAAGCCGGACTCCGACCTGCTCTGGAACCTGACCGGCCGCTCCGGCCTGGTGCTCGAGAAGGCCGCGGACAACGACCTGTCCGACAGCGCGAACGGCACCGGTCCGTTCGAGGTCGCGAGCTGGAAGCAGGGCGACTCGCTCACCTTCGACCGCAACGAGGACTACTGGGGCACGAAGGCGAAGGTCGCGAAGATCGTCTTCCGGTACATCACGGACCCGTCGACCGCCGTCAACGCGATGGCGAACGGTGACCTCGACGTCCTGAACCCCGTTGACGGCACGCTCAAGAGCCAGCTGCAGGGCAACGCCGACATCGCGCTGCACAGCGGCAAGACCACCGACAAGTACACGCTCGCGTTCAACGACCGCAAGGAACCCTTCACCGACGAGCGCGTGCGCCGGGCGATCCGGCAGGCGATCGACGCGAAGGCGCTCATCAAGGCGATCGGCGGCACCGGCGTGGAGCAGGGTGGCCCGATCCCGGAGCTCGACCCCGGCTACGAGGACCTCACCGACATCGACGCGTACGACCCCGCGAACGCGAAGAAGCTCCTGGCCGCCGCCGGCCAGGAGGACCTGAAGCTGACGCTCACCTACGCGAACATCTACCCGACCACGATCGGCGACGTGCTGAAGTCGCAGCTCGCCGACGTCGGGATCACCCTGACGGTCAAGCGCGTCGACTTCGCCACCTGGCTGTCCTCGGTGTTCCAGGCACCGAAGTCCGGCGAGCGGGACTTCGACCTGTCGATGGTCGACCACGTCGAGGCCCGTGACTTCGGCAACTGGGCGAACCCGGACTACTACTTCGGCTACGACAACCCGAAGGTGCAGGCCCTCTACGCCCAGTCGATCGCGGCGACCGACGAGGCCACGAAGACCGAGGCACTCCGCAAGGCTGCACGCATCGTCAGCGAGGACGCGGCCGGCGAGTGGCTCTACACGGCGACCGAGATCACCGCGGTGCGCTCCGGCGTGACGGGCTTCCCGGTCGACGGCGGCAACTCGCGCCTCGACCTGGCGAAGCTCGCGGTCAAGTGACCCGGAGCGGCCGCGGCGGGGTGTCCGTCCCCGTAGCATCGGTGTCGTGACCCGGTTCCTCATCGGGCGGGTGCTCCTGCTCGTCGTCGGCCTGCTCGTGGCGAGCGTCATCATCTTCGCCACGCTCCGCGTGCTGCCCGGTGACGTCGCCCAGGTCGTCGCCGGCACGCAGTCGACCCCCGCGCAGGTGGAGCAGCTCCGGCAGCAGCTCGGACTCGACCGGCCCGTCGTGGTGCAGTACCTCGACTGGATCGGCGGGGTGTTCCGTGGTGACCTCGGCCGCTCGCTGGTGACGAACGGTGCCGTCGCACCGGAGATCGCGCAGAAGCTCGCGATCACCCTGCCGCTCGCCGCGATGTCCCTGGCGACCGCCCTGGTGATCGGCGTCCCGCTCGGGGTGGTCGCCGCGGTGCTCCGTCGACGCCCGGGCGGTGCGGTGATCGGGTTCGCTGCGCAGGCCGTCGCCGCCGTGCCCGTCGTGTGGGCCGGCATGCTCCTCGTCGCCCTGTTCGCGGTGACGCTGCACTGGCTGCCGACGCAGGGCTTCCCGCTCGACGGCTGGTCGGAACCCGGGCGAGCGTTCTCGTCGCTCGTACTGCCCGCGCTGACGATCGGTGCCGTCGAGGGCGCCGTGATCCTCCGGTTCACCCGGTCCGCCACGCTCTCCGTCCTCGATGCCGACCACCTGCGCACCGCCGCCGCCGTCGGGCTGACCCGCACGCAGGCGCTGCTCCGCCACGGTCTGCCGAGCGTCGCCCTCACGGTGCTCGCCGTGCTCGGGGTCCAGATCGCCGGGCTGCTCGTCGGTGCCGTCGTCGTCGAGCAGCTGTTCTCCCTGCCCGGGGTGGGCCGGATGCTCGTGACCGACGTCGGCCGCCGCGACATCACGAAGGTGCAGTCGGAACTGCTCGTGCTCACCGGACTCGTGCTGCTCGTCGGGTTCGCCGTCGACGTCGTGCACCGCACCCTCGACCCCCGACAGCGCGAGGTGCAGGGATGATCCGCCGTCTGGTGTCCCGACCGACCGGGGTCTTCGCCGTCGTCGTGCTCGGCCTGCTGCTCGTGCTCGCCGCCGTGTCGCTCGTCTGGACACCGCAGAACCCGTTCCGCGCCGACCCGTTCCACCAGTGGGAGGGGCCGAGCGCCGCGCACTGGTTCGGCACCGACGCCGCCGGCCGCGACATCGCGAGCTACCTGCTCGCCGGCACCCGCACCACCGTGCTCGTCGCCGTGGGCTCCGGGGTGATCGCGAGCGTCGTCGGGATCGTCCTCACCGCGATCGGTTCACTCACCGCCCGCTGGGTGCGCGAGGGCACCGCGGTCCTGCTCGACATCCTGGTGGCGTTCCCGACCCTGCTCACCGCGATGCTCCTGACCGCGGTGTTCGGCGGGTCGCTCGGCGTGGTGATCGTCAGCGTCGGGCTGTCCTTCGGCGTGACGATCGCCCGCGTGGCCCGCGGTGAGATCCGGCGGATCGCCCGGAGCGACTACGTGACCGCGGCCCGGGCGTCCGGCGTTGGCGGCGCCGGGGTGCTCTTCCGTCACCTGGTGCCGAACGCGGCGCCGCTGTTCACCGTGCAGCTGTCACTCGCGATGGCTACGGCGGTGCTCGCCGAGGCCGGGCTGTCCTACCTGGGCTACGGCGCCGGATCGGACACCGCGTCCTGGGGCAGCCTGCTGTCCGACCTGCAGACCTACATCGGGGTCCACCCGTGGAGTGCGACCTGGCCGGGAGCCGCCATCGCGATCGTCGTCGCGGCACTGTCGTTGCTCGGCGACGCGGTGCGGGACGCCTCGGACCCGCGGCTGACGACGAGCGACCGGAGCGCCGACGACCGTCACAGCGATCCGGCGACGACCACCCCGGGGGTGACCGCATGACCGCCGACGCACGCGACGGATCCGGCCCAGCCGGCCCAGCCGGCACCGACGCGACCACCGCAGCCTCCGGGCTCGAGGTGCGCGGGTTGTCGGTCCGCATCACGGGGCGGACGATCCTCGACGACGTCAGCTTCACCGTGCCTCCCGGCCAGCGCGTCGGCGTGATCGGCGCGAGCGGATCCGGCAAGTCGATGACCTCGCTCGCCCTGATGGGCCTGGAGCCCGCCGGCGCCGTCGTGACCGGCAGCGTCCGCCTGGACGGCGCCGAACTCGTCGGCCTGCCCGACCGCGAGCGCGCGCGACACCGTGGATCGGGCATCGCGATGGTGTTCCAGGAGCCGGGCACCGCGCTCGACCCGCTGCGGCGGGTCGGCGCGCAGATCGCGGAGCCGCTCCGGTTGCACCGCGGGCTCGACCGACGCGCGGCGCGCGCGGCAGCCGTCGACCTGGCGGCGTCGGTGGGCCTGCCCGACCCGGAGTCGCTGCTGCGGCAGTACCCGCACCAGCTGTCCGGCGGACAGCGGCAGCGGATCTGCATCGCGATGGCGATGGCGGGCGAGCCGTCGTACCTGGTGGCCGACGAGCCGACCACGGCGCTCGACGTCACCACCGAGGCCCGCATCCTCGACCTGTTCGAGCACCTGCCGGCGGGCATGGTGTTCGTCACCCACGACCTCGCCGTGCTCGCGCGCATCGCCGACACCGCCGTGGTGCTCGACGCCGGCCGGGTGGTCGAGCAGGGGCGCGTCGCGGACCTGCTCGCCGCACCGCAGCACCCCGCAACGGTCGCGCTCGTCGACGCCGCACGTGCCACCGCCAGGAGGACCGCCCCGTGACCCTCCCCGTCCTCGAGGCCACCGGTCTCCACCGCGCCTACCGACTCCCCCGCCGCGGCCCGTTCGAGCCCGGTCCGGTCCGCACCGCCGTCGACGGCGTCGACCTGACGGTCGCCCCCGGCGCACGGCTCGGCATCGTCGGCGAATCGGGATCCGGCAAGTCCACGCTGGTCCGGCTGCTCGCCGGCCTGGAGGCCCCTTCCGCCGGCGCCGTCGCCGCCTCCGGCCGTCCGGTGGTCGCGTCCCGGTCCGCGCGTGCGTTGCGCTGGTTCCGTCGCGAGACCGGGGTGGTGTTCCAGGACCCCTACGCGTCCCTCGACCCGCGGATGCGCGTCGGCGCGATCGTCGCCGAGCCGCTGCGGGCCCTGCAGGTCCCGGGGTCGCACGACGACCTGGTCCGTGCCGTGCTGGAGCGCGTCGACCTGCCCGCCGACACGGTCGACCGGTACCCGCACGAGTTCTCCGGCGGGCAGCGGCAGCGGATCGCGATCGCCCGGGCCGTGGTGCACTCGCCCCGGATCCTGTTCGGCGACGAGCCGATGAGCGCTCTCGACGTGGTGGTCCGCGCCCGGGTGATCGAGCTGTTCCGGTCGCTCGCCGACGACCTCGGGCTGACGCTCGTGCTGGTGTCGCACGACATCGGGGTCGTGCAGCGGCTGTGCGACACGGTCGCGGTGATGTCCGACGGCCGCATCGTCGAGCACGGGCCGGTGTCGCTCCTCGATGCGCCGCAGCACCCGGTGACGCGGGCGTTGGTGGCGGCGGCGCCGACGCTGCCGTAGGTGGCGGGCGGGGCGGCACGGCGGGCGGCGGGCGGCGGCGCACCGTGCGCGTTCCGCCGCTCGGTGCGAGCTTGCCCGCACGGAGCCGGCCTACAAGGCCGCACCGAACAAGCAACGCCGCACCACACGCATGAAACCGCACCGTGCGCCAGACAGGAGGCACGGCACCAGCCCGCCCCGCGCCTCCAGACCAGACGCACACGAGTCCACCGCACCGTGTGCACCCCGCCACTCCGTGCGGGCTTGCCCGCACGGAGCCGGCCTACACGGCCGCACCGGACAAGCAACGCCGCACCACACGCACGAAACCGCACCGTGCGTGCCCCGCCACTCCGTGCCGGCTTGCCCGCACGGAGCCGGCCTACAAGGCCCCACCGGACAAGCAACGCCGCACCACACGCACCAAACCGCACCGTGCGCCAGACAGGAGGCACGGCACCGGCCCGCCCCGCGCCTCCAGACCAGACGCACACGAGTCCACCGCACCGTGCGCACCCCGCCACCCCGTGCGGGCTTGCCCGCACAGAGCCGGCCTACAAGGCCACACCGAACAAGCAACGCCGCACCAGCCGGACAACGCCGCACGGTGCGCCGCGCACCCGAGCGCCCGCCCCCGCACCCGCGCACCCGAGCGGCCCCGGGCCTCCCGTCAGGCGGTCCAGGCAGCCGGGTGCCGCCGCTGCCAGCGCAACCGGCGCTCGAGCTGCGCGCCGATCGCGAGCAGGACGCGCTCGCCGCCGGGGCGCCCGATCAGCTGCACGCCCATCGGCAGCCCGCCACCGTCGGGGTGGTCGTCGTCGGTCACGCCGACCGGCAGGGTGATCGCGGGGAGCCCGGACACGTTCGCCATCGACGTCCACGGCGAGTAGGCGCACTGGCGGCGGAAGTCCTCGTCGGGGTCGTCGCCGTACCAGCCGAGAGGCCGCGGCGTCATCGCGAGGGTCGGCGTGAGCACCGCATCGAACCGGTCGAACGCGCCGATGAGCGTCGTCGAGAAGGTGTCGAGCGTCGACATCGCCTCGAGGACCTGCGTGCCGGACAGCGCCTGCCCGCGCGCCACGAGCCACGCCACGAGCGGGGTCAGCGCCGACAGGTCGATCCCGGGCACCTGCGGCAGTCGGGCGGCCGAGCTCTCCCACGCCACCCGGAACGCCTCGGCGTACGGCACACGGGGCATCCGGACGTCCTCGACGCCGTGCCCGACCTCGCCGAGCACCCGCACGGCGGTCTCCACGGCAGCCCGTGCAGCGGGGTCGACGACCACGTCAACGGTGTCGTCCCACGGCGAACCGTCGAGCACCCCGACGACGAACCGGCCCTCGCCGCGGACGGCGGCCGCGGTGAACGGCCCCTCGCCGACGTCGGGGGTGACGAGCGCGTAGGGCGACGGCTCCGGCAGCCCGGTCGGCGCGACCAGCGCGTCGAGCAGCATGCCCGCGTCGGCGACGGACCGGGCGAGCGGCCCGGCGACGGACAGGCCGCCGACGCCGGAGCGGCCGGGCATCGACGGCACGCGGCCGCGGCTCGGCTTCAGGCCGACGAGCCCGGTCGCCGCGGCGGGGATCCGCACCGATCCGCCGCCGTCCGACCCGACCGCGGCGGGCACGAGTCCGGCGGCGACGGCGACGGCCGCACCGCTCGACGACCCGCCCGGCGCGCGCGCGGTGTCGTAGGGGTTCCGCGTCACGCCGAGCCGGGTCTCGGACGACGAGGACATGCCGAACTCCGGTGACGCGGTCTTGCCGAGGCTGACGGTGCCGGCCGCGTCGAGCGCGGCGACGAGCGGGTGGTCTGCCGACGCGGGCCGCTCCGGCAGGCTCGCGGTGCCGTTCCGCGTGGGGACGCCGGCGCGGTCGTACAGGTCCTTGTCGGCGGACGGGAGGCCCCACAACGGTCGCGACGTCGGCACCAGGTGGCCGAGGCGATCGGCTCGGGCCCGGGCCGCGTCCGCGGTGACCGTCACGAAGGCGCCGAGTCCGGCGTCCAGGCGTTCCACGCGGGCCAGGTAGTGCTCGGTGACCTCGAGGGCGGTCGCCTCGCCCCGGCGGATCCAGTCCCAGAGTTCCTGTGCGGAGAGGTGGTGGAGTTCGAACACGGCAACGAGCCTAAGCGGCGGTGGCCCGTATCCTTCGACGGTGGACACCACTCTCCCCTCCGGCACGACGAAGCGCCGGATCGAACTCCGGCTCGTCCGACCCCTGTTCGCCTGGTTCGCCCGGCCGACCGTCACCGTCGACGGGGTGGGGCACCCGGCCCAGTGGGGCACCGGCACGTGGGCGGTGCCGGACGACGGCGACACGGTGATCGGCGTGTACCTGTTCAACCGCGCGTGGCGGTTCGGGGCGGCCTCGGTGTCGGTCGGCGGCGCGACGGCGCTCGAGTACCGGGGCGGGCTGCTGCCGGTGGGTGCGGGTCGGCTGGCGCCCCGGGGCTGAGGGTCGCGCCGGGCCGGGCACGGTCTGCCCGGGCGGCTACTCGAACATCTCGGCGAGGAGCGCGTGCGGGTCCCCGTCGACCACGTGCGCCGATCGTCGCTCCGGCCAGTGCGTCGTGGCGTCGTCCGGCCAGCACGGCACGACGTGGAGGTGCAGGTGCGGCACGCTCTGGCCGGCGTCTGCACCCGATGCCTGCAGCACGACGGTCCCGGTCGCGCCGAGCGCCCCCTTCATCGCACGGGCGACGCGCTGCGCCAGGGCCGTGGTGGCGGCGAGCGCCGTGGGTCCTGCACTGAGCAGGTCGGCGGTGTGCTCGACCGGCACGACCAGGGTGTGGCCCGGAGCCAGCGCCGAGTCGGGCAGGGGTGCGAAGGCGACGGCGTGCTCCTCGCGTTCGACCCACGTCGCGGGTTCGTCACCGGCGATCACGGCACAGAAGACGCAGGAGTCCATCGGCCCAGTCTGCTGCACGTGGGGTGCCCGCTCCGCGTGGGACGATGGGCGCATGACCGCCACGCTCGTCGCCAAGGGCCTGTCCGGCGGGTACGCCGCTCGCACGCTGTTCGACTCCCTCGACCTGACGGTGGCGCCCGGTGACGTGATCGGCGTCGTCGGTGTGAACGGTGCGGGCAAGTCCACCCTGCTCCGACTGCTGGCCGGGGTCGACGAGCCGCTGGCCGGCACGGTGTCCCTGGCACCGACGGACGCGTTCGTGGGGTGGCTCCCCCAGGAGCACGAGCGCATCGCGGGCGAGACCGTCGCGGCGTACCTCGGGCGGCGGACCGGCTGCACCGAGGCGACGGCGACGATGGACGCAGCGGCGGCGGCGCTCGGGGACCCCGACGCCGGCGACGCAGCGGCCGACCGGTACTCGGCGGCGCTCGACCGCTGGCTCGCCGCGGGGGCCGCCGACCTGGAGGACCGGATCCCGGCGGTGCTCGCCGACCTCGGCCTCGAACCCGGCACCGGCGACTCCGGTGCGGACGGCGTCGGCCCGGACTCCCTGATGACCGCGCTGTCCGGTGGGCAGGTCGCCCGCGTCGGGCTCGCCGCGCTGCTGCTCTCGCGGTTCGACATCGTCCTGCTCGACGAGCCGACCAACGACCTCGACCTGGACGGCCTCGACCGGCTCGAGGCGTTCGTGCGCGGGCTGCGCGGCGGGGTGGTGCTCGTCAGCCACGACCGTGAGTTCCTGGCGCGCTCGGTGACCTCGGTGCTCGAACTCGACCTGGCGCAGTCGTCGAACCGGCTGTTCGGCGGCGGGTACGACTCGTTCCTCGAGGAGCGCGAGATCGCCCGGCAGCACAAGCGTGACGCGTACGACGAGTTCGCGTCGACGAAGGCCGACCTGGTCTCGCGGGCACGGACGCAGCGCGAGTGGTCGAGCCAGGGTGTGCGGAACGCCATGAAGAAGAGCCCGGACAACGACAAGATCCGCCGTCGTGCCGCCTCGGAGTCGAGCGAGAAGCAGGCGCAGAAGGTCCGGCAGATGGAGTCCCGCATCGCCCGGCTCGACGAGGTCGAGGAGCCGCGCAAGGAGTGGCAGCTCGAGTTCACGATCGGCAGCGCACCCCGGTCCTCGGCCGTCGTCGCGACGCTGTCGAACGCCACGTTCACCCAGGGCGACTTCACCCTCGGACCGGTCTCGCTGCAGGTCGACGGCGGTGACCGGATCGGCATCACCGGCCCCAACGGCGCCGGCAAGTCCACCCTGCTGCGGGCGCTGCTCGGCAAGCAGGCGCCGACGACGGGCACGGCCTCGCTCGGGTCCAGCGTCGCGGTCGGCGAGGTCGACCAGGCGCGTGCGGCGTTCACCGGTGACCAGCCCCTGGCAGCGGCGTTCGAGGCGATCGTCCCCGAGTACACGACCGCCGACGTCCGGACGCTGCTCGCGAAGTTCGGGCTGAAGGCGGACCACGTCGGCCGACCGGCCTCGGCGCTCTCCCCCGGCGAGCGCACCCGGGCCGGACTCGCGCTGCTGCAGGCCCGCGGGGTGAACGTGCTCGTCCTCGACGAACCGACCAACCACCTGGACCTCACCGCGATCGAGCAGCTCGAGCAGGCACTGGAGTCCTACGACGGGACCCTGCTGCTCGTCACACACGACCGGCGCATGCTGGAGACCGTCCGACTCGACCGGCAGTGGCGGGTCGAGGGCGGCACCGTCACCGAACGCTGACGGATCGACCGAGGGGGAAGCACCATGCGACGCAACACCTGGATCGCGACGACTGCCGGGGTGGTGGTGCTCGCCGTCGCTGCCGTCGTGGTGGGGGTGACCGTCGGGTCGCCAGCACCGGAGCCGACCCGCGCGGCCCGGGCCACGACGACACCGACCCCGAGCGCCACGCCGAAACCGAAGCCGACGCTCGCGGCCGTCCCCGCTGCACCGTCCGACGCGACCCTGGCCGCGCTGCCGTTGGCGTTCCACGACGCCGTCGTGCCGCAGTTGCTCGACGGCGGGGACGTGGAGCCCGAGGACACGTGGCAGATCGCGACCCCGCGCACGCAGCTCGTCGCCCTGTACGCGAGCCCGTCGAGCCGCGCCCGGCCGGTGGCGACCCTGTCCCACCTGGTGTCGACGATCAATCGACCCGCGGCGACCGCGGTGTGGGGTCGCTCCCCCGGCCGGGACGGCGGGATGCTCCTGGTGTCGACGCCGTCCCGCAACCGCACCCCCGGTGACGGCGGCGACCCGGACGCCCCGAGCGCGACGTTCGCCTGGGCCCGGGCCGCCGACTTCACCGTGACGCGCACCGACCGGATGATCACGGTCGACGTCGCCGCCAGCACCGTGTCCGTCGTCACCCGGTCGGGCAAGGTCACGGCAACCGAGGCCGCCCGGCTCGGGACGCCGGAGGACCCGACACCGACCGACACCGCCACCTACGTCGAGGCGGCGTACGTCGACACCCGCGTCGCGTACACGCAGGGCAACCCGATCATCCTGACCGGGGCGCACTCGTCCCGGATCCCGTCGTACGGCGGCAACGCGGCGCTGACCGCGTTGCACTACTACCCGGACCCGACCGGCAGCTCGCACGGCTGCGTCCGGATCTCGGCGGAGATGACCCGCACCCTGGCGGCGCTGCCCGTCGGCACCCCGATCCGGTTCAGCTGAGCGACGGGCCGGCGGACACCGGGGCGGGAACCGACCGGGTCAGTGGAACGGGCAGCGGCCCCGGACCTCGCCGCCCGAGGCCGGCTTCGTCGGCAGTCGGCGGCGGTCGACCTGGAGCCCGTCGTCGAGGATCGTCAGCCGCGGGTCGCTCAGCACCGAGACCGCGGCCGCGAGTGCGGCGATCGCGACCTTCTCGCCGGGGCACCGGTGCCCCGTGGCGACGTCGGCACCGCCGTGCGGGACGAACGTCGTGATGGACTCGAAATCGTCCACGCCGAGGAACCGCGACGGGTCGAACTCGCCGGCACGCTCCCACGAGCGCTCGTCGGTGTCGGTCCCGGTGATGTCGAGCACCACGCGCCCGCCGGCGGGCAGGTGTTCGCCGTCCAGCTCGACGTCCGTGGTGGCCCAGGCGGGCAGCATCGGCACGAACGGCGCGGTCCGGCGGATCTCCTGCGCGAAGGCGACGGCGAGCGGGCCGTCGACGCGTGGCTCGACGGCGAGCGGACCATCGACGCGCGGCCCGTCGGCGAGCGGCCCGTCAGCGACCTCGGCCGCCGCCGCGCTCTCGGCGGCGATCCGTTCCCGCCACTCCGGCCGGTCGTGCAACTCCTTCGCCGCGAACGCCACGAACCGGGCCACCGCGATGGCCGGCCGGATGCTGTTCTGCAGTTCGATGCCGGCCAGCCGCGCCGGCAGCAGCGCCCCGGAGGGGTCCCGGTGCCACGCCCACTCGTGCAGGGCGGTGTGCGGCTCGGGGGTCAACTGGCCACCGCGCACCGCCTCGACCAGCCGCCGGGCGTGCCGGTCCGACCAGTGCCGGTTCAGGACGGCCTGCAGGTACTCCGGTGAGTACGGCACCCCGAAGCCGTCGACGACCTGGGCGAGCCGTGCCGCCCACCGGGTCTTCGCCGCCGGCGTCCCGGGCAGCCCTGCCCACCGCATGACGGCGCGGCCGATCGCACCGACGGCCGCGTCGTACGCCGACCGGGTGCCACCGGCGAGCCAGGCGTCGCGTTCGGTCGCCCACTCGTGGGTCAGCAGGGGTGCGAGGCGCCGGACCTGCTCGTCCTCGTACGCGACGTCGACGAAGGTGGCCTTGCGGTGGTGGTGCTCCGCCCCGTCGAGACTGTGCACCGAGCCGACGCCGAAGAGCGTCCGCTGCACGATCGCCGGCATCGCGCCGTGGCGTGCCGTGCGGTCGCCGTCGTAGAACAGCCCGACGCCCTCGGCACCACGCACGAGCAGCGCCGGACGTCCGAGCAGTCGGAAGCCCACCGCCCGCGCCCCCGGACGGGTCCGGCGCCACAGGTGGGCACCGAACCCGTAGCCGCGGGTCAGGAGCGAGAGGGAGTCGTCGATCGCCATGTGGCCATGCTGCCGAGCGCCGCCCGATCAGGCTCTCGGGATCCGGACCAGTCCGAGCCGCGCCACGACCTCGGCGCTCTCCTCTTCCGGGGTGCGGTCGGCGGCGATCGTCAGGTGGGCCTCGTCGGACTGCGGCGGCTCGAGCGTGGCGAGCTGCGACTGCAGCAGCGACGTCGGCATGAAGTGCCCGGAACGCTGCGACATCCGCTCCTCGATGAGGGCACCGTCACCGGCCACGTGCACGAACACCACCCCGGGGGCCCGCAGCACGTCGCGGTACGAGCGCTTCAGGGCCGAGCAGGTCACGACGCCGTTCGTGCCGGCGTCCAGGTGTCCGCGGATCCAGCCGGCGACGACGTCGAGCCACGGCCAGCGGTCCTCGTCGGTGAGCGGGGTGCCGGCGTGCATCTTGTCGACGTTCGCCGGCGGGTGCATCGCGTCGCCCTCGGCGAACTCCCACCCGACCTGCTCCGCCACCATGGCGGCGACGGTCGACTTGCCGGACCCGGAGACCCCCATCACCACCAGGACGCGGGCGTCCAGCCCGGCGTCGGCCGCACCGGCAGCAGCAACTCCTCCTGCGCCGCTCATCGGATGAACACCCCGGCCAGCAGGACCCCGAGCAGACCGAACACCGAGATGAGGCACTCGAGCACCGTCCACGTCTTGAACGTCTGCCCCACCGTGGTGCCGAGGTACCCCTTCACCAGCCAGAACCCGGCATCGTTCACGTGCGACAGGAACACCGAGCCGGCACCGATCGCGAGCACGAGCAGGGAGGTCATCGGCGTCGACAGGTCGGCGGCGATCGGCGCCATGATGCCGGCGGCGGTCACCGTGGCGACCGTGGCCGACCCGGTCGCCACGCGGACCAGTGCCGAGACGACCCAGGCGACGAGCAGCACCGAGACGCCGGAGTCCTTGACGGCGTCGGCGATCACGCCGCCGATGCCGGTGTCGATGAGCACCTGCTTGAAGCCACCGCCGGCACCGACGATGAGCAGCACCCCGGCGATCGGGGGCAGCGCGCTCTCGAGCGACTTCGACACCGCCGATCGGTCCATCCCACCGCCGATCGCGAAGAAGACCATCGCGTAGACGGCCGCGATGCCGATGGCGATCATCGGCGAACCGAGGAAGTCGAGCAGGCTCACCCACGAGCCGGCGGCGTCGGGGGCGGTGGCCTCTCGGATCGCCTGGGCGAGCATGAGCACGACCGGCAGCAGGATGCCGATCAGGGCGACGGTGAACGACGGGCTGCGCGGCTCGCTGATGACGCGCGTGAAGTCGCTCTTGCCGTTGGGCAGGGACGCGGTGTCCTGCGTGGCGGGGCCGCGCCGGGCCTCCCGTCCGGGGTGTGCCGGGTCGTCGGCGAAGGCGGCGGACCCGGATCCCGACCCCGGCCCGGCGGTGGCGACCGCCCCGCGCGACCCGAACATGTCGGGGACGGGGATGTCGACCCAGCGGGCCGCGAAGCGGGCGAAGAGCGGCCCGGCCAGGATGATCACCGGGATCGCCAGCACGATGCCGAAGGCGAGCGTGGTGCCGAGGTTCGCGCCGACGGTGGAGATGGCGACGAGCGGGCCGGGGTGCGGCGGGACGAACGCGTGCATCGTCGACAGGCCGACCAGGGCGGGGACGGCGATCTTCATGATCGGCACCTCGCTCCGCTTGGCGACCAGCACGATGATCGGGATGAGCAGGACGAGCCCGACCTCGAAGAACATCGGCAGCCCGATGAGCGCACCGATCAGGGCCATCGTCCACGGCAGCGCTGCCTTCGACGACTTCCGCACCAGGGTGTCCACCACGCGGTCCGCTGCGCCCGAGTCGACGAGCATCTTGCCGAACATCGCCCCGAGCCCGACCAGGATGCCGACGCTCGTCATGGTCGCGCCGAAGCCGTCACCGAAGCTGGTGACCGCCTTGTCGGGAGCGAGCCCTGCGCCGATGCCGACGCCGAGCGCGCCGATCGTGAGCGCGATGAACGGGTGCACCTTCAGCCAGGTGATGAGCGCGATGATCACCACGATGCCGGCGAGTGCCGCGATGATCAGCTGCGGGATCGAACCGGACGGGTCGACCGTCTCGGTGGTGCCACCTGCGGCGAGCAGGTGGTCCGGGAGAGCGTGAGGCATCAGCGCCCCTTCCTGGAGTCGCTGCTGCGCGGCTCCGTCGCCTTCGTGTCGAGGGTGGACTGGCGCGACGAACGCCGACCCTCAATAATCTGATTAATCAGACTATACGACGTCGTCCCGCGCGCCAACCGCCCGTCCCCGGAGTCTGCCGCTTCGATGGGACCGGCGTCACGACGACCGCGTGACCCGTACTGCACGGAGGAAACGATGCCCACCGCACGCGGACTGCACGCCCACGTGCTCGACACCCTGGGCCAGCGGATCGTCGACGGCGACCTGGCCACGGGTTCCGTCGTGCGACCCGAGCTGGTCGCCGACGAGTTCGGGGTGTCCCGCTCCGTCGTCCGCGAGGCCCTGCGCGTCCTGCAGTCCCTCGGCCTGGTCGAGCCCCGCCAGCGGGTCGGCACGCTCGTCCGCGACATCACCGCGTGGGAGCTGCTCGCCCCCACCGTGATCCGGTGGCGCGGTACCTCACCGGCGTACTTCGTGCAGCAGCGCGAGCTCGTCGAGCTCCGGCTCGGCGTCGAACCGGTCGCGGCGTCCCTGACCGCCGGCTCCGCGGGCGCGGACGCCGTGCTCGCCGCCGCCGAGGACATGCTCGACGCCTGTGGACGCGAGGACAGCCGCGCCTACCTGGAGGCCGACGTCCGCTTCCACCGTGCACTGCTCACCGGGTCGGGAAACGCCGTGTTCGCGCACTTCGCCGGCACGGTCGAGGCGCTCCTGCGCACCCGCACGTCGGAGTCGCGGGACCCCATCACGCGCTGGACGCGCGAGGCGGCACTCCGGCACCAGGCGGTCGGGCGCGCAGCGGTCGACGGTCACGCGGACGCCGCCGCGGCGGCGGCCACCGCGCTGCTCCGCGTGACGCGCGACGAGTTCATCACCGAGGCGCCGGCAGGCTGACGCGACCGGGCGACGGCCTGGAGGCGCGTGCCGGGGCCGCCACGGGCCTCCCGTCCGCCCCGCGGCCGCGTCTCGAGCGTGACGGACGTCCGTCAGGTCCGGCGCGTCGACCGCGTCGGCTCCGTCAGCGTCGTCGCGCGAACAGCCGCGGGCCGCGCAGGCGGAGCCGCATCGTGACGGTGCCGAGCCAGCGGTCGTACTTGTAGCCGACCTTGCCCATCCGGCCCACTTCCTCGAAGCCGAGCCGCTCGTGCAGCCGGATCGACGCCTCGGCCTGGCGGTCCGCGATGACGGCGACGACCTCGCGCACGCCGGCCGACCGGCACTCGTCGAGCAGCGCCTCCATCAGCGCGCGGCCGAGCCCCTTGCCACCGGACGCGGCGCCGAGGTAGATCGAGTCCTCGACGACGTGGTTCGAGCGGTCCCGCGGGTTCCACGCGTCGACCAGGGCGTACCCGAGGATCTGCCCGGCGGGGTTCTCCGCCACCAGGAACGGCAGGCGGCGCTTCCGGATGTCGTCGTAGCGCTTCTTCCACGCGGCGTACGTGAACGCCGCCGGGTCGAAGGTCACCGACGAGTTGCGGACGTAGTGCGTGTGGATCTCGCGCACGTGGGGCAGGTCCCCCACCTCGGCCGCACGGATGCGGTACTCGAAGGCCGTCTCGGTCGCCGCCGGGGCACGCAGGTGTCGCGGCAGGACCCGCCGTCGCTGGTATTCCTCCTCGAGCACGTGCCGAGCCTACTGAGCGGGCAGCGTCCAGTCGACGGGCGGTGCGCCCTGCGACTCGAGCAGCGCGTTCACCTGCGAGAACGGGCGGCTGCCGAAGAACCCGCGCGACGCGCTGAGCGGGCTCGGGTGGGCCGACGCGACGACCGGGGTGTCGCCGAGGAGCGGTCGCACCGAACCGGCCTGGGCGCCCCAGAGCACGGCGACGAGCGGGGTGCCACGGGCGACCAGGGCGCGGACGGCCTGGTCGGTCACCGCTTCCCAGCCCTTGCCGCGGTGGCTGCCGGCCTCGCCCGCCTGCACGGTGAGCACCCGGTTGAGCAGCAGGACGCCCTGGTCGGACCACGCACGCAGGTCGCCGTGCGGCGGGGGCGTCACCCCGAGGTCGTCGGCGAGCTCGCGGTAGATGTTCGCCAGGCTCCGCGGCACCGGACGGACGGCCGGGTCGACGGCGAAGGACAGCCCGATCGGGTGGCCCGGCGTCGGGTACGGGTCCTGCCCGACGACCAGCACCTTGACGGCGTCGAACGGGCTCGTGAACGCGCGGAGCACGTCGCCGCCGGCGGGCAGGTAGTGGCGACCGGCTGCGGTCTCGTCGCGGAGCCACGCGCCGATCCGGCGCACGTCGGGCTCGACCGGCGCGAGGGCATCGGCCCAGCCGGGGTCGACCAGGTCGGCGAGCGGCCGTGGTTCCACGTCGGCTACGCGCCCATGGTGGCGACGGCCACCGACTCCTCGCCGGCCATCACGCGCCAGACGCTGCCGGTCCCGCGGACCTCGAGCGCGCCCTCGCCGACGACGAGCGTGGTGTCCTCGTCGATCGCGAGTCCGGCGGTGACGAACTCGGCCTCGGCGCTGGCGATGAGCCGCGCGAGCGTGCCGGCCTGCACCGCGTGCACGTCGATGGTCAGGTCGACCAGGCCGAGGCCCTCGCGGAGCTCGACCTCGTCCAGCCCCTCGGACGCCGCCTCGGGGCAGATCTCGACGCCGCCGATGCGCCAGCCGCCCACCAGGGCGCGGTCGGCGGCGATCATCGCACCGGCCGAGTAGCCGAGGTAGGGCAGCCCGTCGGAGACGAGCAGCCGGAGCTGGTCGACGAGCGGGGCGATCGCCGCCAGGTAGTCGGGGGTGACGCCGCCGCCGACCACCAGGGCGTCGACGTCGCTCAGGACGGTGGTGTCGAAGACCTGACCGGCCGCGACCTCGGTGACGAGCACCTCGGCCGTGCGCGGGCCGCCGAGGACCTCGGCGATGTCGGCCGTCGACGACGGGCTGCCGCCGTCCGGGCCCGCCACGGAGAGCAGGGCGATGCGCGGGATGCTCCGGCCGACCGCTGCCGAACGGGCGGTCGCCTCGGCGAGGAACGGTGCTGCGGCGTCCGAGGCGGCGAAGAGACCGCCCCCGACCAGGTGGATGCTCACGACTCGGCCGTCACGGGGGCGAGGGCGCTCCACGGGAACGTGATCCAGCCGTCGACCCGGCGCCACACGTGGTCGGGCTCGAGGACCGTGCCGGGCTTCGAGTACAGGCAGGCGCTCCGGACGTCGGCACCCGCGTTCCGGATGATGTCGACCACCAGGCGCAGGGTGCGGCCGGAGTCCGACACGTCGTCGACGACGAGGACCCGCTTGCCGGCCAGGCTCGGGGCGTCGAGGGCGGGGGCGAGCACGACCGGCTCCTCCAGCCGCTGCTCGACGTCGGTGTAGAACTCGACGTTGATCGAGCCGCACTCCTTGGTGCCGAGGGCGTACGCCACGGCGCCGGCGATGATCAGTCCGCCGCGGGCGACGGCGACGACGACCTCGGGCTCGAAGCCGCTGGACAGGACGTCCTTGGCGAGCAGGCGTGCGGCGTCACCGAACTCGAGCCAGCCGAGTACCTCGGGCCCGCTCGTCACGGTCACGGTGGACGGAGCCGCGGGCTCGGGTTCGCTGCTGATCGGCATCCGACCACGGTACCGGCAGGGAGCCCGCGCCCGCGACCCGCGGCAGCAGCCCGGGCGCTGCGCGGGTCCGGCGCGGGTCGGCTCAGCGGGGCGTCAGCGGGCCGCGCGCCAGCTTGTGCTGCGCCGACTGCGCCACCGGCCGGATCGTCACGAGGTCGAGGTTCACGTGTGCCGGCAGCTCCACCGCGTGCACGATCGCCTCGGCGACGTCGTCGGCCACGAGCGGCTCCGGCACGTCGTCGTACACCGCAGCGGCCTTCTGCTCGTCCCCGCGGAACCGGGTGAGCGCGAACTCGTCGGTCTTCACCATGCCCGGCGCGATCTCGACGACCCGGATCGGCTCGCCGTTCAGTTCGAGCCGGAGCGCGCCGACCAGGGCGTGCTCGGCGAACTTCGCGGCGTTGTAGCCACCACCGTTCTCGTACGCGACGAACCCGGCGGTGCTGGTCACCGTGACGATGTCGGCGCTCCCGGACTCCCGAGCGCGGTCGCGCAGGTGCGGCAGCAGCGCGGAGACGACCCGCTTCGTGCCGATCACGTTGACCTCGAACATGGCGCGCCAGTCGTCGACGTCGGACTCCTCGACGCTCGCCGAACCGAACGCCCCACCCGCGTTGTTCACGAGCACGTCGGCACCGCCGAGGTCCGCGACCCGCGCGGCGAGCACCGCCACGTCGTCGGCGTCCGTGATGTCGGCGACCAGGGTGTCGGCCCCGGTCTCCGCGGCGAGCGCCTCGAGCTTCGCGGCGCGGCGGGCCACGGCGAGCACGTCCCAGCCCCGCGACCGGAACAGCCGGACGGTCGCCGCCCCGATGCCCGAGCTCGCTCCGGTGACGACTGCGCGCCGTGCTGCCATGTGATCTGCCTCCTGCGTCTGTGGCCGGGCACGTGGTGGCCCGGTCCGCCCACCGTACCGAGCGGGACGCTTCCGGCACCGCACCGGGCCGTCCAGGTCACGATCCGGTAACGTGACCGGCGATGACGACGGATGCCGCCCCTCCCGCCCCCTCGGCCCCGGCGACGCAGCTCGAGCCCGGTCGAGCCCCGCGCCGGATCCCGATGTGGGACACCGCGCGGTTCGTCGCGGTCACGCTCGTGGTCATCGGCCACGCGATCCAGCGGCAGACGCCGGCGAGCGAGCACGCCCTGGCGCTCTACACGTTCATCTACGCGTTCCACATGCCGGCGTTCGGTGTGATCAGCGGCTACTTCTCGTCGGCCGACACCCCGACGGCGAGGCGGATGCGCCGGACGATCACGGACATCGTCGTGCCGTACATCATCATGCAGACGATCTGGACCGTGGTGCAGGGCATCGTCGAGGGCGGCAAGGACTTCAACCCGACGAAGCCGACGTGGACCCTGTGGTTCCTGCTGGCCCTGGGCATCTTCAAGCTGATCCTGCCGTACCTGGCGCAGCTGCGGTGGCCGCTGTTCTGGGCGGTCGTGTTCAGCATCGGCGTCGGCTACTTCGACAACGTCGACTCCACCCTCTCGCTGTCCCGCGCGATCAGCCTGCTGCCGTTCTTCCTGCTCGGGTGGCAGGTCAAGCAGTGGGGCGTCTTCGACCGCTGGTACGAGGCGTCCCGCCGCACGGTCGTCCGGGTGCGGATCGCCGCCGTCGTGGTGTTCGCGGCGTGGGCGGTGTCGTGCGCGGTCTGGATCCCGCAGTTCAAGGAGTTCGACCTGCACCACTGGTTCTTCTACGACGACTCCTACTCGGGGCTCGGCGAGGACGCCTGGTGGGCGGGTGCGGTGCGCTTCGGCCTGATGCTGCTCGCGACCCTGCTGACGGCGTCGTTCCTGGTGCTCATCCCCCGTCGGAACATCTGGATCACCCGGTTCGGCGCGGCGACGATGTACGTCTACCTGCTCCACACGTTCGTGCTCTACCCGATCCGGGAGTCCGGCGTCCTGGCCGGCGAGCACTCGGCCTGGCCGTTCGTGCTCCTCATGGTCGTCATCGCGTGTGCCGTCAGCCTCTTCCTGGCGCAGCCCTTCGTGCGGCGCGGGATGCGGTGGCTGCTCGAGCCGAAGGTCGACTGGCTGTTCCGTCGCGACGCGTGACATTTCCGCGCAAGCAGTCGTCTTCGCTGCGCTCAGTCGGCAGCGCGCGACGTCGCGGCAGGCCGCGACCGATCCCCCGTGGTCGCCGCCGTCAGCCCCGGGCACCATCCTGACCGGGAGGCGCGGGGCGGGACCGGCGGGTGCGTTACGTCCCGAGGCGGGCGCGGTGGTGCGGGCCCGGCCACCTGCGTACCGTGACACCCGACGCACAGCCGCGCCGCGCCTCCAGGCCGAGCGCAGGGCGACCCGACGACCAGCCGCACCGGACAGGAGCACCAAGATGACCGAGCACGACGCCGCGCAGTGGCAGTTCGAGACCACCCAGGTCCACGCCGGCGCACAGCCGGACCCGACCACCGGGGCTCGGGCGACGCCGATCTACAAGACGACCTCGTACGTCTTCGCGAACTCGGACGAAGCGCGCGACCTGTTCGCGCTCGCCAAGCCGGGCAACATCTACTCCCGGATCATGAACCCGACGAACGACGTCGTCGAGCAGCGGATCGCCGCGCTCGAGGGCGGGTCCGGGGCCCTGCTCGTCGCGTCCGGCCAGGCTGCCGAGACCTACGCGGTCCTGAACATCGCGGGGGCGGGTGACCACATCGTGTCGTCGTCGTCGATCTACGGCGGCACGTACAACCTGTTCAAGTACACGCTGGCGAAGCTCGGCATCGAGACGACGTTCGTCGAGGACCAGGACGACCTCGAGGAGTGGCGCCGCGCCGTCCGCCCGAACACGAAGCTGTTCTTCGCCGAGACCATCGGCAACCCGAAGATCAACGTCCTCGACATCACGGGCGTCAGCGACGTCGCCCACGAGTCCGGCGTCCCGCTGATCGTCGACAACACGATCGCGACGCCGTACCTGATCCGTCCGTTCGAGCACGGCGCCGACATCGTGGTGCACTCGGCCACGAAGTTCCTCGGTGGCCACGGCACGGTCATCGGCGGGATCATCGTCGACGGCGGGAAGTTCGCCTGGTCGGAGCACGCCGACCGGTTCCCGGAGTTCAACACGCCCGACCCGTCGTACCACGGTGCGGTCTTCGCCGAGGCGGTCGGCAACGAGCTCGCCTACATCGTGAAGGCCCGGGTGCAGCTGCTCCGCGACCTCGGTGCGTCGAACTCCGCGGACACGGCGTTCGCGCTGCTGCAGGGCATCGAGACCCTGTCGCTCCGCATCGAGCGGCACGTGTCGAACGCGCAGGAGATCGCGGAGTGGCTCGACCAGCACCCCGACGTCGCAACCGTGGCCTACGCCGGGCTGCCGACGTCGCCCTGGTACGCGGCCGCGAACCGGTACGCGCCGAAGGGCGTCGGCGCCGTGCTCTCGTTCGAGCTCAAGGGCGGAGTGACCGCGGGCAAGGCATTCGTCGACAACCTGCAGCTCTTCTCGCACCTGGCGAACATCGGCGACGTCCGCTCGCTCGTCATCCACCCGGCGTCGACCACGCACTCGCAGCTCACCCCCGAGCAGCAGCTCACCACCGGGGTCACGCCCGGCCTGGTGCGCCTGTCGGTCGGCATCGAGAACATCGCCGACCTGAAGGCCGACCTCGAGGCCGGGCTCGCCGCGGCCCGGGCGATCGCGCAGGAGAGCCAGCGCGCGTAGGTCCCGCGCGGCCTGGCCTGCCTGCCTGGCTGGCTGCCGATGCGCGTGCATGTTGCGACGTCCCACGTGTCGATCGACACGTGGGACGTCGCTCGTTGCACACGCATCCGGTACGTGCGCATGGTGCGACGATCCACGAGTCGAACAACGCGCACGATGTCGGAACATGCGCGCGCACGGAACGGCGAGCACGGCCCGAAGGCCGGCCACGCGCCGGGCGTGACGTAACACGGCGGCGGCGACCCGCGCCTCCCGGCAGACTGGACGCACGATGGACTGGCAGACGACCCCCGAGGACTCCGTGCCGTCCACCCTGGTGCCCGGCACCGAACTCGGCACCCTCGGCAAGCCGCCCGTGACCGGTGCCTGGCGTCCCGGTGACCACCCGGGTGCACGCCACTTCGAGTCGCTCGGCGAGCAGTGGGTGCGCGGCGGCCGCCTGCCGTCCGTGCGCGTGGCGTACGAGACGTGGGGCACGCTCAACGCCGCCCGCGACAACGCGGTGCTCGTCCTCCACGCCCTGACCGGGGACTCGCACGTGACCGGTGCCGCCGGCCCGGGCCACCGCACCGCCGGCTGGTGGGGCGACGTCGTCGGACCCGGCCGGGCGATCGACACCGACCGGTGGTTCGTGATCGCGCCGAACATGCTCGGCGGCTGCCAGGGCACCACCGGGCCGTCGTCGGTGTCGCCGACGGGCGCGGAGTGGGGCGCACGGTTCCCGTTCGTGACGGTGCGCGACCAGGTCGAGGTGCAGGCGCAGCTCGCCGACCGGCTCGGCATCGAGACCTTCGCGGCGGTCGTCGGCGGGTCGATGGGCGGCATGCACGCCCTCGAGTTCGCGGTCTCGCACCCGGCGCGCGTGCGGCGGCTGGCGGTCCTCGCGTCGACGGCGCAGACCACCGCCGACCAGATCGCGGCGAACTCGCTGCAGCGGGCGGCGATCCAGATGGACCCGGCGTTCGCGGGCGGCGACTACTACGAGGCCGACGTCGGCGAGGGCCCGCACCGCGGACTCTCGCTGGCCCGGCGGATGGCGCTGATGACCTACCGGGCGTCGGACGAGCTGAACAGCCGCTTTGCGCGGTCCTGGCAGAGCGACGTCTCCCCGCTCGGCGACGACGGCCGGTTCTCGGTGGAGAGCTACCTCGACTTCCACGGCAACAAGTTCACCCGGCGGTTCGACGCCTCGAGCTACGTCACGCTGACGTACGCGATGGACTCGCACGACGTCGGCGCCGGGCGCGGCGGGGTGTCGGCGGCACTCGGGCTCGTGACCGCGCGGACCCTGGTCGTGGGGATCTCGAGCGACCGGCTGTTCCCCGTCGAGGACCAGCACCGGATCGCCGCGGGCGTGCCGGACGCGCTCGACGGGGACTCCGCAGCGGTGATCGAGAGCGAGTTCGGACACGACGGGTTCCTCATCGAGCACGAGCAGGTCGGGGCGCACCTGCGGCGGTTGCTCGAGTCCTGAGCGGTCCCGCCAGCCACCGCGGCGCGCCGAAGACCCCCCAACGGGTGGCGCGCGTGGAATGATGGCGTGGAGCCCGGCACTGACCGACGCTCGGTTTCCCGCACCACCCAGATCGTCACCAACCAGGACATCGATGGACTTCATCGCACAGGAACGCGACCGCTTGCTGCGGTCGGCGACCCGTGTCGTGGGCATCGTCTGCGCGCTCGTCAGCGTCGTGGGCATCCTCTCCGCCGCCGCCGTGCCCACGCCGCCCCTCATCGGGGCACTCCTCTGCATCGCCGCGATGATCACCGCCCTCGTGTGCTTCGCTCGCGGCGGCGAAGTGTGGTGGACCGCCGCCATCGTCGTCGCCGGACTCGCCACGATGGTGCTGCTCTTCACCGGAGTCCCCGACTCGGCGCGGCCCCTCGTCGCCAGCGCCGTCATGCCCCTGGCCGCCGGCGGGCTCTCGGCACCGCTGATGGCCCAGCGCGGGCACCCGGTCGGTCTCGGCATCACCATCGCCGGCGGCGGCGCCGTGGTGGTGCTCATGGTCTGGGGATCGGGCTCGCTCCTGTCGACCCCGGTCAGCGGCGCACTGCTCGGGTGGGTCCTGATGGCCGTCGTGGCGATCTGGATCTCGCGCAGCATCCCCCGCGTCGCCCGCCGCATCTACAGCATCGGCACCGCCCACCGCGCCGAACGGCAGGCCAGCGAGACCGAGGCGCAGCGCCGCCAGGGTGCCCGCCTGCTGCACGACACGGTGCTCGCGACCCTGACGCTGCTGGCGCACTCCGGCGTCGGCGTCTCCGAGCAGGCCATGCGCGAGCAGGCCGCCGAGGACGCCCGACTGCTGCGGCACCTGCGCCTCGGTGCGACCCCGCAGCCCTCGCAGTCCGGTGACTACTCGCTCACCCGCGAAGAGGAATCACCCCTCGGGCAGACCCTGGAGTCCGTCAAGCAGCGCTTCGGTCGGATGGGGCTCGAGGTCAGCTGGCACGGCACCGGGCAGGTCCTGCTGCCGTCGAACGTGCTCGACGCGTTCCTCCTCGCGCTCGGCGAGTGCCTCGAGAACGTCCGTCGACACGCCGGCGTCGGCGAGGCCCACGTCACGATCGTCCACGACAACGAGGTCGTCCGCGCGATGGTCACCGACTCCGGCGTCGGCTTCGACCTCACCACCGTCAGCGCCGAACGACTCGGCTTCAAGGAGAGCGTCGTGAACCGCCTGCGCGAGGTCGGCGGCGACGCGAAGCTCTTCTCCGCGCCGGGCTCCGGCACCACCGTCGTCCTGGAGGCACCGCGATGACCCGGGTCCCCGAGGACACGATCGGCCGCAGCCTGCCCGGCGAGACCGCTCCGCCTGCACCCCGCACCCGCCGCGAGGCGCGCGAGCGGTACCGGACGAGCGAGCGCCGGCAGGCCAGAGGGCTCCCGTCGACGTCCACCGGTGCCCGGTCCCTGCGGCAGGCCGCCAAGCCCGGCGCCTCGCTCGGTGCCGGCTACCTCGGCCTCGGCGCCGCGGTCCTCACCGCGATCGAGGCCGTCGCCGGCATCGCGTTCTTCCTGGTGCGCTGGAACGAGTACTCCGACCCGTGGTTGCCCGCGGTCGCCTGGGGGCTCTACGTCGTCGCCGCCGTCGGGGTCGGACTCAGCGTCCTCACCTACGGCGAACGGCTGACGGGTCCGGCCTTCGCGTTGATCTGCGTCGTGCTGGCCTGCGTGGTCACCCTCGACTTCATCGGCATCTGGCCCGAGCACGACATCGCCCACACCGCGACCGCGTCGATGGCCGCCGGGTTCGCCCTGCTGCCGATCGCCACGCTCCGCCCCGCCCGCGAGGTCGCCGTCGCCATCGGTGCGCTCGGCATCGCGTTCATCGTGATGGCCGTCGCGTCGACGCCGATCACGCACGACACCATGCCCGGCATCGTGTCCCTGCTGTCGCTCGTCGTCGTGCCACCGGCACTCGCGCTGTACGTCGTGCAGCGGTTCCGCCAGCTCGTGCAGCGCGAACTCGACCGGGTGCTCGTGCAGAGCAACGTGCAGGCGCCGCAGTTCGCCGTCGGCATGCTCGCCTCGGACGAGCTCGCCCGGCTCGACCTGGCCGCCGAGAAGCTGCTCGACGCCGTCGCGAACGGCACCGACCCGCTGCCGCTGTCCGACGCCTCGAGCTCCGTCGCCGCGTCGCTCGCCACCGAGCTCCGCCTGCACCTGATCGAGGGCCGTCGCGAGACCTGGCTCTACCACGCGATCACCGAGTCCGACCACCTCGGTCGCTCGGTGAGCGTCGCCGACCCGACCGCCCTGGCGGGGCACCTCTCCCCCACCCAGCGCGACGGGCTGCTGCAGGCGATCTGGCAGATGGTCGGCGACGGCCGCACCGCGCAGCCCGGCATGCCCGTCGTCTCCGTCACCCTCGGTCCGATCGGCTCCGACGGTCACCCGGTCAGCGACGACACGATGGACGTCCCCGTCGTCATCGAGTCCCGCGGGGTGCCCCGTCGCAGCCTCGGCCCGACGGCCTGGAGCGCGCTGCAGCGCATCGGCCCGTACACCGAGACCGTCCGCGACGGCGCGCTGCACATCGTCGCGCACTGCGTCGTGAACCGACATCCGTCGATGTAGCTGCCGGACACCCGCACGCCTGACCGACTTCCGGCCCGCATCCTCCTAGGATCAGCCGAGCAATCCGCACCGAGAAAGGACGCCAGCATGGCGACTCCAGAGGAACCGATCCGACTCGCACTGGTCGACGACCACAGGATGCTCCTCGGCGCGCTCACGGAGTGGATCCGGAACGCGGCCGACGACATCACCCTGGTCGCCGCCGTCACGACCTGGCCCGAGCTCCTGACGAGCCCGGCGTTCCCGGTCGACGTGGTGCTGCTGGACCTGGACCTCAAGGACTCCATCCCGGTGTCGCTGAAGATCTCGACGCTCAAGACCGCGGGCGTCAAGACCGTCGTGATGAGCACGTACTCGGAGCCGAACGTCGTGCGCGAGGCCCTCGGTGCCGGCGCGCTCGGGTACCTGGTCAAGAGCGAGGACGCCGACATGATCGTCGAGGCGATCCGCTCCGCCCAGCGCGGCGAGCAGTACGTCTCGGCCGAGCTCGACCTCGCCATCAACAGCGGTGACGTCGGCGGTGTCCCGAAGCTCAGCGCCCAGGAGCGTCGCGTGATGGCCCTGTACGGCGGTGGCGAGCCCGTCAAGAGCGTCGCCTACCAGCTCGGCATCTCCGAGGAGACCGCGAAGAGCTACCTCAAGCGCATCCGCGAGAAGTACCGCGTCGCCGGCTTCGACGTGGGCACGAAGGTCGCGCTGCGGAAGCGTGCGATCACCGACGGCATCATCGTGCAGGACGGCAGCCCCCTGGGCCTGTAGCGCGCGCTCGTCGCGCATCGAGTGAGCAGAAGACGTCGGGTCCCGTCACGGAACCCGACGTCTTCTGCTCACTCGGGGCGGTCTTCCGCGCCACGTGACGGACGGGAGGCCCGTGGCGGCGTCGCCACGGGCCTCCCGTCCGGTGGGTGCGTGCGCGCACCCCGCGTGTCAGGCCGTCGGGACCGGTGCGGTGATCGGGCCGGTGGACGGTGAGGAGCGGACCGCGGCGCGACGGGTGCTCCGCCGCTCGACCGCGTAGCTGACCATCGTCACCAGGACGCCGAGCAGCGCGAGGCCGATGCCGAGCCAGCCCGGTGCGAGGAACCCGAAGCCGGCGGCGATGACGGCGCCACCCAGGGCCGCACCGATCGAGTTGCCGATGTTGAACGCCGAGTGGTTCAGAGCCGCCGCGATCGTGCGGGCATCGCCGGCGACGTCCATCAGGCGCGACTGCACCGCCGGCGGGATCGCCGACGAGGTCGCACCGAGCAGGAACGCGCCGAGCAGCATGCCCCAGAGCCACTGCGCCGTCAGGACGGTGATGAGCAGTGCGCCGATGAGCGCGAACATGCCGACGTAGATCGTGCGCTTCACGCTGTGGTCGGCCAGGTGTCCGCCGAGCACCCCGCCGACGACCATGCCGATGCCCACGACGACGAGCACGATCGGCACGAACGACTCGGGCATGCCGGTGACGTTCTGCACGAGCGGGGAGATGTACGAGTAGACCGCGAAGAACCCGCCGAACCCGACGGCGCCGAGGCCCATCACGATCCACACCTGCGGCACGCGGAATGCCCGGAGCTCACGGCCGATCGTGGCGTGCTCGTCGCGGGCGCTCTTCGGCACGAAGGCCGCGACGGCCAGGAACGTCAGGGCGAACAGCGCGGCGACGACACCGTAGGCGACCCGCCACCCGGCCACCTGTCCGACCCACGTGATCGCCGGGACGCCGACGACGTTCGCGACCGACAGGCCGAGCAGCACCATGGCGATGCCCTTGCCGCGCTTGCCCGGGCCCATCATGTCGCCGGCGACGATCGACGCGATGCCGAAGTAGGCGCCGTGCGGCAGGCCCGCGACGAAGCGGGCGACGAGCACCAGACCGAACGAGGGCAGCAGCGCGCTCGCGATCGTCGCGACGACGAACCCGACGAGCAGCACGAGGATCAGGCCCTTGCGCGGGAACCGGGCGGACATCGCCGCGATGGTCGGCGCACCGACCACCACCCCGAGGGCGTACGCGCTGACGAGCCAGCCGGCGTGGGCGATCCCCGCGTCGGGGTCGATGCCGTACTGCTCGGGGAGCAGGGCCTGCGCGATGTTCGGCAGCAGCCCCATCGCGACGAACTCCGTCGAGCCGATGGCGAACCCGCCGAGGGCGAGCGAGATGAGCGCGAGGGTGCGACGCGCAGGCGTGAGCTGTGACATGGGGCCTGTTCTCGTGCGGGCGGAGCGGGACGACGGTGCAGCACCCCACCGGACGGGGCGGCCGTGATGTCCTGGTCCGTCGAGTGTAGACCGCTCCAACGGACCAACGAAAGCCCGCGGGAGCTCAGGCCGCCTGGCGCTCCGGGGTGCGGGTCCGTGCGGTGGTCTGCTCGGGCAGCTCGTCGCGGTGCACCCATCCGGTGCCGCACTCCGCGCAGGTCGCCCAGGCGTTCTCGCCCTGTTCGTCCGTGTCGATGACGACCGTTCGCAGGTCGCAGTCGGGGCACCAGCCGTCGTGCATCATCACGCGCTCCTCATCGTCTCGGGGCCACCGGAAGTGGCTCGATGCAGACCATGAGACACCCGGCCACCGACATCCGAGGGACCGCTCCGGCGTGTCGGGCGACGCTGCGGTGCAGGATGACGACGTGCCCAGCGTCACGACCGTCCTGGCCTCCTGCGCCGCCGGCGCGCCCGCGAACTGCGAGGACGCGACCGACCCGATCGGGATCGTCATCGTCGTGGTGTTCGCGGTCGCCGGCCTCGTCCTACTGACGGTCGCCGCGGTCCTCGGCACCGATCCCCGTCGCCGCAGGCGTCCGCGTCGGCGCCGCTGACCGCTACTCGCCGAGCGCGGCCTCGAGCCGTTCGAGCTTGCCGTCGATCTCGCCGGTGTGCCCGGGTCGGATGTCGGCCTTGAGCACGAGCGACACCCGCGTGCCGTACGCACCGACGGCCTCGGTGGCGCGCTTGACGACGTCCATGACGTCGTCCCACTCCCCCTCGATCTCGGTGAACATCGACGAGGTGCGGTTCGGCAACCCGCTCTCGCGCACCACGCGGACAGCGGCCGCGACGGCGTCGTGCACGGACCCGTCGGACGTTGCAGCGGGACCACCGGACGGAGCGACGGAGAAGGCGACGATCATGCGTCCATCCTGCCCGGCTCGGGCTGGTCGCGCACGGACGGCGACGAGCGCGCCGACACCCGTCCGGACCCCGCAGCCCGCCCCATCCGCACCAGCACGACGACGCTCCACACCAGGATCGCCACCTCGAGCACGTTCCGGACCGTGAGCACCACGAGGATCCACGGCTGCACGCCGAGCAACTGGTCGTAGTACCCCGGGTAGATCACCTGCGTGAGCAGCGCCATCGGCAGCGCGGTCACCGCGATCGGCACGAACCGGCGCGCACTGGGGGTGCCGGCGGCCAGCCCCCACACGATCGGCACCGCGAACCAGCCGATGTACTGCGGCGACCCCACCTTGTTCGTCGCGATGAGCGCCGCGACGAACAGCAGCGCGAGGACCGGCGCGAGCTCGGCCCGACGGGCACCCCGGCGCGCGGCCCAGAGCGCGAGCACCACCCCGGCCACCACGACGACGGCCATCAGCGGCGTCGACACCGCGGCGGCCGCGGACGTGCCGGCACCGGACACCTCGAAGGTCAGGATCTCCTGGTCGTAGAACACCGCTGCACCCGGGACGCCGAACGCTGCGGCCCACATGAAGGGCGTCGCGAGCGGTGACTCGATCTGCAGCCCACGGCCGGTCTGCTCACCGACGAAGGACAGCAGGTACGGCGCACCGCCCCACAGCACGTCGACGAGCACGATCAGGGCGCTCAGCACCAGGGCTCCGGCGAGCACACCCCGTCGGTGTCCGCGACGCAGGAGCAGCAGCACCGCGACGAGCGCCGCGGGCCACACCTTCGTCCAGGCACCGGCGGTGAAGAGCGCGGACGCGACGGCCGGCCTCGAGGCCACGAACGCCACGCCCACCAGCGCGAACACCGTCGCGACGGTGTCGATCCGACCGAGCGCGATCGGCCCGAGCGCGAGCAGGAACAGCAGCCACCACCAGACGACCCGCACGCCGTGCACGCCGAAGCGGTCGGACGACCCCACACGCGCCCGGAACCGCCACAGGAACGCGCACGCCGCGGCATCGAGCAGCACCATCAGCAGCAACCAGCCCGTGCCGATCGACGCGACGCCCCCGAGGGCCGCCGCGGCCATCGGCACGATCGCCAGGATCGGGTACACCCAGGCGCCGTCGATGCCGACCCAGAAGTCCGCGGTCCGCCCGGTCTCGATCCAGCGGCTGTAGGTGATGGTCACGTCACCGAGCGGCAAGTTCGCCGACACGAGGGTCAGCCACCACAGGAACCCGTGCACGGCGACGAACGCCAGGACGAAGCCGGCGAGTTCGAGCCACCGGGTCGAGGTCCTCTGCACCGGACGAGCGTAGCGGCCGGACCGGGTCCGATCGCTGCCACGGACTCAGGGTCTCCCGAGCATGACGTGTCACCGTTCTGCTCGTGACCTCCGACACCCCGCGCAAGCGCCGCAAGGCCGTCATCTGGATCTCCGTCATCGCCGCCGTCGTCGTCCTCGGCGTCGTGGGCGCGGTGGTCTTCACGAACGTCTACACGAGCAACGAGAACGCGAAGGCCTCGGCCGCGCCGTCCGTCGCCGCCACCCGCGAAGCCTCCACCCTCGACGACACGGACCTGTCCGGCGAGTGGACGGTCGGCGGCGACTCGGAAGCCGGGTACCGCGTCCACGAGGTCCTGAACGGCTCCGACGTCACCGTCACCGGCCGCACCGACAGCGTCTCCGGCACCGCGACCGTCGACGGCACGAGCATCACTGCGGCGAAGATCACGGTGCAGGTCGCCGACATCACCACCGACTCCGACCAGCGCGACGCCTACTTCCGCGACTCCGCGATGGACGCGGCGGCCTTCCCCGAGGCCACCTTCGAACTCACCGGACCGATCGCCGACGCGGTCCCGAGCGGTTCCGACACGACGACCGTGACGGCTCCGGGGAAGCTCACCCTGCACGGCGTCACGAAGGACGTCACCGCAAAGCTGCAGGTCGGCCTGAACGGCGACGGCGTCGACATCTCCGGTTCGGTCCCGATCACCTTCTCGGACTACGGCGTGCAGGCCCCGAGCCTGGGGTTCGTCAAGGTCGACGACGCGGGTTCCGTCGAGTTCCTGGTGCACGCGACCCCCGCGAGCTGACGTCCGCGACGCGCGTCACGCCCGTGACGTGCCCGCCGACGGACGGGAGGCGCGGTGCCAGCTGGCACCGCGCCTCCCGTCCGTCCGTCGTCGCGTCCTGGAGCCGCACCCGCTGGCTGATGCGTGCGCATGTTGCGACCTTGCACCTGTCGAACCCGTGGTGTCCCGTCGGAACATGCGCACGAATCCATTGCGTGCGCATCCTTCGACAGAACACGCGTCGATCCCCTCGTGGATCGTCGGAAGGTGCACGCGCACCGACCGCTAGCCGCGCGCGTCCCCGTCCACGACCAGGTCCCGCACGACCCCCGGCAGCTCGGCGATGAGCGTCGTCATCGGGAACGGTCCGCCGCCGGACGCCCGCCGCGCCGCGAGCCCGTGCACCACCGCGGCCGACGCGGCCAGGTGCGCGAGGTCCGACGGCGTGAGCGACGAACCGGCCGCCTCGACGGAGCCCTGCCGCGCGGCGACGAGCGCCCCGAGGACCCCGCCCAGCACGTCCCCGGCACCGGCCGCCGCGAGCCACGGCGTCGCCGAGGACGCCACGAGCCGCACCGACCCGTCCGGGGTGACCACGTGGGTCCGCTCCCCCTTCAGCAGCACGACGCTGCCGGTCTGCTCCGCCGCACGGAGCGCCGCGGCGGCCGGGTCCTGCTCGATCTCGGCGCGGTCGGCCCCCAGGAACGAAGCGAGCTCACCGGCGTGCGGGGTGAGCACGGCGAGCGGCCCGAGGTCGACGAGCGGGATCGCCCCGGCGTCGACGACGACCGGGACGCCGTCGTCGGACGCGTGCGAGAAGCCCGCCGCCGTCGTCTCGTCCAGGTCACCGAGCGTCGGCGCCGAGATCCCGGAGCCGACGAGCCAGGCCTGCACGCGTCCGACGCCGGACACGACCTCGGGGCGGCGGGTGAGCACGTGGTCGGTGGCACGTGCGGGTCCGACGTACCGGACCATGCCGACGCCGGTGTGCACGGCGGCGTCGACCCCGAGCACCGCGGCGCCGGGGTACTGGTCGGACCCGGTCGCGACGCCGAGCACCCCGCGGCGGTACTTGGTGGACTCCCCCGTCGGCGCGGTGACCCACGCGGCGGCATCGGACGGTCGGACGGGCACGAAGTCGTTCACCGGCCCCACGTTACGGTGGAGCGCATGAGCCTGTTCCTGCCTGGTCGCGTGGTGGTCTTCGACTACGGCGAGGTGATCAGCCGGACGCCGCACGCCTCGCGGGACGCCCTCGTGGCCGCCACCGGGGTCCCGGCCGACGAGCTGTTCCCGGTGTACCAGGAGCTCCGGCACGACCTGGACCGCGGCGACCTGTCCGTCGTGGCGTACTGGCGTGCCATCGCGGAACGGACCGGACGGACCTGGAGCATCTCCGAGATCCACCGGTTCTGGGCGATCGACTTCACCGGGTGGTTCGAGGTCGAGCCGGAGACCCTCGAGATCGTCGAGGAGCTGCACGACGCCGGCACCCGTGTCGCCCTGCTCTCGAACGCGGGCTTCGACTTCGGCGACCCGTACCGCCGCTCCCCGATGGGCTCGCTGTTCGAGACCGTCGTGGTGAGCGCCGAGGAGCACGTCCTGAAGCCCGCGGCATCCATCTACCGCGACACCTGTGCGCGCTTGGGAATCGACCCGGGTCAGATGGTGTTCGTGGACAACAGGGCCGAGAACGCCACCGGTGCGGAAGCGATCGGGGCGGTCGGCCACCACTACACGTCGCCGGCGTCACTGCGGTCGTTCCTGACGGAACTGGCCGAGGCGCCGGCACCCGTCCTCTGAGGAGCCCGCGTGACGCACGCCCTGTTCGACCCGATCACCGTCCGTGACCTGACCGTCCGCAACCGCATCTGGGTCTCCCCGATGTGCCAGTACTCGGTGGACCAGCAGGACGGCGTCCCGACGCCGTGGCACCTCGTGCACCTGGGCGGGTTCGCCAAGGGCGGCGCCGGCGCGGTCGTCGTCGAGGCGACGGGCGTCGTGCCCGAGGGACGGATCACCCCGCAGGACCTCGGGCTGTGGAACGACCAGCAGCGCGACGCGTTCAAGCCGATCGTCGACTTCCTGCACGAGCAGGGCGCCGCGGCGGGTATCCAGCTCGCGCACGCCGGGCGCAAGGCGTCGACCTACCGCCCCTGGGACACCACGCACGGCACCGTCCCCGCCGACCAGGGCGGCTGGACCACGGTCGCGCCGTCGGCCGTGGCCTTCGACGGCTACGACGTCCCGCGCGAGCTCGCGGTCGAGGACATCCGCGTCGTCGCCCTCGCCTTCGCGCAGTCCGCCCGCCGCGCGGTGGAGGCCGGGTTCGACCTGGTCGAGATCCACGCGGCCCACGGCTACCTGCTGCACCAGTTCCTCTCGCCGCTGAGCAACCAGCGCACCGACCAGTACGGCGGCGCGCTCGAGAACCGTGCCCGCGCGCTGCTCGAGGTCGTCGACGCCGTGCGCGCCGAGGTCGGCGAGGGCTTCCCGATCGTCGTCCGGTTCTCGGCCACCGACTGGGTCGACGGCGGGCTCACGCTCGACGAGACCACGGTCGTCGCCCGCTGGGCCGCGGAGCACGGTGCCGACCTGGCCGACGTGTCGACCGGCGGCAACGTCGCGAGCGCGCCGATCCCGGTCGGCCCCGGCTACCAGGTGCCGCACGCCGCGGCGATCAAGCGCGACGCCGGCATCCCGACGATCGCCGTGGGCATGATCTCCGAGGCGTTCCAGGCCGAGCAGATCGTCGCGACCGGCCTGGCCGACGTCGTGATGATCGGTCGCGAGATGCTCCGCGACCCGTCGTTCGCGCTCCGTGCCGCCGTCGAACTCCGCGTGCCGGTCGACTACGAGCCGCAGCAGTACCACCGCGCGCGGATCACGGCCTAGGCGCGGTCGGTTCTGTACGGATTCACGGTCCGGCGACCGCGCAGGCAGTACGATTGGCAGCACTGTGGACGATCCCCCGAATAGTTCTTCGCCTCACTCATCGGCCGCTCACTCGGTGAGCTGCACGTCATCCCTGTGCGCGAACGGGGGTGAATCATGAGTCCGATCGACATCGTCATGCTGATCGGCGGCATCCTGCTGACCCTCGGCACGGGTGTCTTCGTCGCGTCCGAGTTCGCGCTGGTCAACCTCGACCGCGCCGACGTCGAAGCGCGGCGCGACCGCGGTGAAGCCGGCCTCGCACCGGTCATCGGCGCGCTGAAGGTCACCTCGACGCACCTGTCCAGCGCACAGCTCGGCATCACGCTGACCACGCTGCTGACCGGCTACCTGCTCGAACCCTCGATCGCGAAGCTGCTCGAGGCGCCGTTCCTGGCGATGAACCTGCCAGAGGGCATCGTCGAGACCGTCGGCTCGATCGTGGCGCTCGTCATCGCGACCCTGCTGTCGATGATCCTCGGCGAACTGGTGCCGAAGAACTTCGCGCTCGCGCTGCCCCTGCAGACCGCCAGGCTCGTGGTCCCGCTGCAGATCGCGTTCACGACGGTCTTCAAGCCCGCCGTCGCGCTGCTGAACGGCACCGCGAACGCCGTGCTCCGGTCGCTGGGCATCGAGCCGCAGGAGGAACTCTCCGGTGCCCGCAGCGCCGAGGAACTCACCTCGCTGCTGCGCCGGTCGGCGTCCGAGGGCTCGCTCGAGCAGGACACCGCGACGCTCCTCGAGCGCACCATCTCGTTCTCCGAGCTGAGCGCCAGCGACGTGATGACCCCGCGCCCGCGGCTCTCCACCATCCGCGTGTCCGAGTCCGCCGAGGACGTCATCGCCCTCGCCCGCAAGACCGGCTTCAGCCGCTTCCCCGTCATCGAGGAGGACGCGGACGACGTCGTCGGCATCGTGCACGTCAAGCAGGCCGTCGCCGTGCCGCGCGAGAAGCGTCCGGAGGTCCCCGTCGGGGCACTCATGACCGACGCCGAACGCGTGCCGGAGACCATGCCCGGCGACACCCTGCTCGCCGAGGTCCGCGGTCGCGGCTACCAGATGGTCATCGTCGTCGACGAGTACGGCGGCACCGCCGGGGTCGTCACGCTCGAGGACCTGATCGAGGAGATCGTCGGCGAGGTCTCCGACGAGCACGACCGCGCCCGCATCGACGTGGTCCGCTCCCGCGACTGGCTGACCTTCCCCGGTCTGCTGCGTCCCGACGAGCTCGAGGACCGCGCCGGCGTGAAGGTGCCCGAGGAGGGCCCGTACGAGACCGTCGGCGGGTTCGTCATGTCGACGCTGGGCCGCCTGCCCGTCGTCGGCGACGAAGTGCCACTGGACGGCGGCGTGTTCCGCGTCGAACGACTGGACGGCCGTCGGATCGACCGCATCCGCTGGACCCCGACGCGCCCGTCGACCGACACGGCGGCGACCGCGATCATCATCCCGTCCACCAAGAGCACCCCGACCACCACGAAGGCCGCGGCCACCACGACGAAGGGCAGCACCCGATGAGCTCCGACTGGTGGGGCATCTTCTGGCTCGTCGTCCTGTTGATGGGCAACGCGTACTTCGTCGCGGCCGAGTTCGCGGTCATCTCCGCACGCCGCTCCCAGATCGAACCGCGCGCAGAAGAAGGCTCCAAGGCCGCGCAGATGACCCTGTGGGCCATGGAGCACGCCACCCGCATGCTCGCGACGACCCAGCTCGGCATCACGGTCTGCTCGCTGCTCATCCTGAACGTGTCCGAGCCGGCGATCCACCACCTGCTCGAGGTCCCGCTGCACCTGACGGGCTGGAGCGCCGAGGTGATCGGCACCGTGGCCTTCGTGTTCACGCTGCTGCTCGTGTCGTTCCTGCACGTGGTGTTCGGCGAGATGGTGCCGAAGAACATCTCGTTCTCGATGCCGGACCGCGCCGCACTGCTGCTCGTCCCGACGCTCTGGTACATCGGTCACGGCCTGCACTGGGTCATCGTCGGCCTGAACGAGGTCGCGAACGCCGTGCTGCGGCTGTTCCGCGTCGAGCCCAAGGACGAAGCGGTGAGCGCCTTCACGGTGGAGGAGGTGCAGACCATCGTGGAGCAGTCACGCCGCGAGGGCACCCTGACCGACGACGGCAAGCTCGCCCTGGCGTTCGAGTTCACCGAGAAGAAGGTCCGTGACGTCGCCGTGCCGATGGCCGAACTCGTCACCCTGCCCGACGACGCCACCCCGGCCGACGTCGAGCACGCCGTGGCACAGCGCGGGTTCTCCCGCTACGTGCTCGTCGGCGAGGACGGCTCCCCCACCGGCTACGTGCACGTGAAGGACGTCATCGACCTGCGACCGGACGAGTTCGACGACCCGGTGCCGCCGAAGCGCATCCGCCAGCTCATCTCGCTCTACACCGAGATGGACCTCGAGGACGCGCTCGCGACCATGCGGGCCGCCGGGCGCCACGTGGCCCGCGCCTTCGACGCGGACGGCCGCACGATCGGCGTGCTGTTCCTCGAGGACATCCTCGAAGAGCTGGTGGGCGAGGTCGAGGACGCGACCCGACGCCGGTAGACGCAGCGGAAGGACGGACTGGAGGCGCGGTGCCAGCTGGCACCGCGCCTCCAGTCCGTCCGTGATCGCGACCAGGGCGACGCACGCCCCGTCCGCACTACCAGCTGACGGGCAGGGGCTTGCCCTCCTCGTACCCGGCGGCGGACTGGATGCCGACCAGCGCCCGCTCGGAGAACTCGGCGAGGGACGACGCGCCCGCGTAGGTGGCGGAGCTGCGGACGCCGGTGGTGATCATGTCGAGCAGGTCCTCGACGCTCGGGCGCTCCGGGTCGAGGTAGATCGTCGACGACGAGATCCCCTCGGCGAAGAGCGCCTTGCGGGCCCGCTCGTACGGGTCGAGCCGCTCGAAGCGCTCGCGGACGGCCTTCGCCGAGGCCATGCCCCAGCTCTCCTTGTACGCCTTGCCGGCGGCGTCGCGGCGCAGGACACCGGGGGCCTCGAGCGTGCCGGCGAACCACGAGCCGATCATGACGGCGGACGCCCCGGCTGCCAGCGCGAGGGCGACGTCGCGCGGGTAGCGCACCCCGCCGTCCGCCCAGACGTGCGCACCGAGCGAGCGGGCAGCCGCGGCGGTCTCGAGCACGGCGGAGAACTGCGGGCGACCGACGGCCGTCATCATGCGGGTGGTGCACATGGCGCCCGGTCCGACGCCGACCTTGATGATGTCCGCTCCGGCCCCGACCAGGTGCGCGACGGCGTCGGCGGTGACGACGTTGCCGGCGACGAGCGGGATGCCGAGCTGCAGCGACGCGACCGTGCGGAGTGCGCGGAGCATGCCGTCCTGGTGGCCGTGCGCGGTGTCGAGGACCAGGACGTCCACGCCCGCGGCGGCCAGCGCCTTGGCCTTGGCCGCGACGTCGCCGTTGATGCCGAGCGCGGCGGCGACCCGGAGCCGGCCGGAAGCGTCGACGGCGGGCGTGTAGATGTCGGAGCGGATCGCGCTCGTCTGGCTCGTGGTCCCGACGACCCGGCCGTGCCGCATGACCGGCGCGAAGTCGACCTCGGCGGCCGAGAGCACGTCGTACACGTGGCGGGGTGTGCCGGCGTCCTCGGCGTCGATCGCGGTCGAGGCGCCGTGCAGCAGGTCACCGAGGACGGCGTCGGGGCCGGCGGTGCCGAGACGGGTCGCGGGCACGCAGCCGAGGTACTCGCCGTCGGCGTCGCGGACGACCACACCACGGCCGGCCACCGGCAGGAGCTGCTCGAGAGCCTCGGCGACGGTGGTCTGCGCACCCATGTCGTAGGCGGTGTCGAAGTCGACCGGCTGGTCCTTCACCCAGCGGATCGCGGCGTCGAGGTCCTGCAGGTGCATGTCCTGCGGCAGCACGCCCAGACCACCGCGGCGGGCCAGGGTTGCGGCGAGCCGGGGGCCGGTGACGGAGTTCATGTTGGCGCTGACGATCGGGATCGTGGCACCGCTGCCGTCGTTCGCCGCGAGGTCGACGTCGAAGCGGCTCGTCACGCCCGAACGGCTCGGGACGAGGAAGACGTCGGAGTAGGTCAGGTCGTGCGTCGGCCGCGTCTCGTAGAACCTCATGCGCTCCACTGTACGGCTCCCGTCAGGGCCCCGACCGGGTGCTCGGGGGCTGCCGACTCGCGCCGCGGCTGACACGGAACGGACATGTCGGAGCGGCTAGGCTTGGCACCTGTGCGGCGCAGGGTTGCTCCGCACGACACACACGAGCATCTATCGACGGAGAGTGGGCGATCGGCTGTGTCGAGCCATCTGACCGGAACGGACGAGACCGCGGGCGAATTCGGGGCGAACGAGTGGCTCGTCGACGAGCTCTACGAGCAGTTCGTCGCGGACAAGGAGTCGGTCGACAAGTCCTGGTGGCCGGTCCTCGAGAGCTACCACCGCACGCAGGTCGGTGACGCTCCGGCTCCGGCGGGCTCCCCCGCGCAGCAGGCGCCGGCGCAGCCGGCACCGGCCCAGCAGGCACCCGCCCAGCAGCAGCAGTCGTCGACGCAGCAGCCGGCCACCGGGGACACCCCGGGCGAGGCGAAGTCGGGCCCGATCCAGGCGAAGACCACCTCGCGTCAGCCGGCGCCGCAGCCGATCCCGGCCGAGGCGAACGACGCCGCCGACGACCACGAGGAGACCCACGAGGACGTGGCGACCCCGCTCCGGGGCATGGCCAAGACGCTGGCGTCGAACATGGACGCCTCGCTGACCGTCCCGACCGCCACGAGCGTCCGGACGATCCCGGCGAAGCTGATGATCGACAACCGGATCGTCATCAACAACCACCTGCGACGCGCCCGCGGCGGCAAGATCTCCTTCACGCACCTGATCGGGTGGGCGATGGTGCAGGCGATCAAGGACTTCCCGAGCCAGAACGTCTACTACGAGGAGCGCGACGGCAAGCCGTTCGTCGTCGCCCCGGCGCACGTGAACCTCGGCATCGCGATCGACGTCCCGAAGAAGGACGGCACCCGCTCGCTCCTGGTACCGAGCATCAAGCGCGCGGAGACCCTGACGTTCGGCCAGTTCCTCTCCGCCTACGAGGACCTCGTCAAGCGTGCCCGCGACAACAAGCTCACCCCGGCGGACTTCCAGGGCACGACGATCTCGCTCACCAACCCGGGCGGCATCGGCACCGTGCACTCGGTCCCCCGTCTGACGAAGGGGCAGGGCTCGATCATCGGCGCCGGCGCCCTCGAGTACCCGGCGCAGTTCCAGGGCTCGGCGTCGAAGACCCTGGTCGAGCTCGGCATCGGCAAGACCATCACCCTGACGAGCACCTACGACCACCGCGTCATCCAGGGCGCCGGTTCGGGTGAGTACCTCAAGCACGTGCACGAGCGCCTGATCGGCGAGCACGGCTTCTACGACGGCATCTTCGCCGCGCTCCGGATCCCGTACAAGCCGATCCAGTGGGCGAACGACATCAACGTCGACCTGGCCCACCGGGTGAACAAGACCGCCCGCGTGCAGGAGCTCATCAACAGCTTCCGCGTCCGTGGGCACCTGATGGCCGACATCGACCCGCTCGAGTACCGCCAGCGCACGCACCCCGACCTCGAGATCGAGAGCCACGGGCTGACCTTCTGGGACCTCGACCGCGAGTTCGTCACCGGTGGGCTCGCCGGCACCACCTCGGCACCGCTGCGCGACGTCCTCGGGATCCTGCGCGACGCCTACTGCCGCACGGTCGGCATCGAGTACATGCACATCCAGGACCCGGAACAGCGTCGCTGGGTGCAGGAGCGCATCGAGGTGCCGTACTCGAAGCCCTCGAAGGACGAGCAGCTCCGCGTCCTCGGCAAGCTCAACGAGGCCGAGGCGTTCGAGACCTTCCTGCAGACCAAGTACGTCGGCCAGAAGCGCTTCTCGCTCGAGGGCGGCGAGTCCACCATCGCCTTCCTCGACACCCTGATCCAGCACGCCGCCGGAGCCGGACTGGCCGAGGTCGCGATCGGCATGGCCCACCGTGGCCGCCTGAACGTCCTGACGAACATCGCCGGCAAGACCTACGGGCAGATCTTCCGTGAGTTCGAGGGGTCCTCGCTGCCGGGCACGGTGTCCGGTCAGGGCTCCGGCGACGTGAAGTACCACGTCGGCACCGAGGGCGTGTTCCGCACGTCCGACGGCTCGAGCATCCCGGTGACGATCGCCGCGAACCCGTCGCACCTCGAAGCCGTCGACGGCGTGCTCGAGGGCATCGTCCGCGCCAAGCAGGACCGCGAGGCCCCCGGCAGCTTCGGTGTGCTCCCCGTGCTCGTGCACGGCGACGCGGCGATGGCCGGCCAGGGCGTGGTCGTCGAGACGCTGCAGATGTCGCAGCTCCGCGGGTACCGCACCGGCGGCACGGTCCACCTCGTCATCAACAACCAGGTCGGGTTCACCACCCCGCCCGAGTCGGCGCGCAGCTCGGTGTACTCCACCGACGTCGCGAAGACGATCCAGGCGCCGATCTTCCACGTGAACGGTGACGACCCCGAGGCCGTCGCCCGCGTCGCCGAACTCGCCTTCGCGTACCGCGAGGAGTTCCACCGCGACGTCGTGATCGACCTGATCTGCTACCGCCGCCGTGGGCACAACGAGGGCGACGACCCCTCGATGACGCAGCCGCTGATGTACAACCTCATCGAGGCGAAGCGCTCCGTCCGCACGCTGTACACCGAGGCCCTCGTCGGCCGTGGTGACATCACGCAAGAGGAGTACGACGAGGCGCACCGCGACTTCCAGGACCGCCTGGAACGCGCCTTCGCCGAGACGCACGAGGCACAGACCGGCACCATCCCGGTCATCGAGGTCGACGACGACGGTGCGGTGCAGGGGCTCGAACGCCCGGCCGCACAGCGCGACGACTCCGAGGTCGAGGTGCACGAGACCGCCGTGTCCGAGGAGCTCGTCCGGGCGATCGGCGACGCGCACAGCAACCCGCCCGCCGGGTTCTCCATCCACCCGAAGCTGCAGCAGCTGCTGACCAAGCGCACCGAGATGACGCGCAACGGCGGCATCGACTGGGCGATGGCCGAGCTCATGGCGATCGGCTCGATCCTGGTCGAGGGCAAGCCCGTCCGCCTCGCCGGACAGGATGCCCGCCGCGGCACCTTCGTCCAGCGCCAGTCGGTGTTCCACGACCGGGTGAACGGCCAGGAGTGGCTGCCGCTGTCGAACCTCACCGAGGACCAGGCCCGGTTCTACGTGTACGACTCGCTGCTGAGCGAGTACGCGGCGATGGCCTTCGAGTACGGCTACTCGGTGGAGCGCCCCGAGTCCCTCGTGCTCTGGGAGGCGCAGTTCGGCGACTTCGCGAACGGCGCCCAGATCGTCATCGACGAGTTCATCTCGTCCGCCGAGCAGAAGTGGGGACAGCGCTCCGGCCTCGTCCTGCTGCTGCCGCACGGGTACGAGGGCCAGGGGCCGGACCACTCGTCGGCACGCATCGAGCGCTACCTGCAGCTGTGCGCCGAGGACAACATGATCGTCGCGCGACCGTCGACCCCGGCGTCGTACTTCCACCTGCTCCGCCGGCAGGCCTGGGCCCGTCCGCAGAAGCCGCTCGTCGTGTTCTCCCCGAAGGCGATGCTCCGGCTCCGCCAGGCGACGAGCGCGGTCGAGGACTTCACGACCGGAACGTTCGAGCCCGTGCTGGACGACGCGCGGATCACCGACAAGGGCGCCGTGCGCCGCGTGGTGCTGCACTCCGGCAAGGTGCACCACGACCTGCGTGCCGAGGTCGACAAGCGCGGCATCACCGACGTCGCACTCGTCCGCCTCGAGCAGCTCGCCCCGCTCCCCCTCGACCGCATCCTCGAGGTCCTGGCGGGCTACCCGGACGCCGACGTCGTGTGGGCGCAGGAGGAGCCGGAGAACCAGGGCGCCTGGCCGTTCGTCTGCATGAACCTGTCGCCGCACCTGGGCGGTCGCCCGTTGTCCGTCGCGGCCCGCTCGGCGAGTGCCGCACCGGCCACGGGGTCCTCGAAGCGCTCCGCGCAGGAGGCCGCCGACGTCATCGACACGGCGCTGAGCGCGTCGGCCTAGTCACGGGAAGCGCCCCGTGCGGGAGTCCGAGGGACTCCTGCACGGGGCGGTTCGACGTTCGCCAGGAAGGTGGCGCTACGCGATCTTCGTGTACCGCACCCCGGCGTCGTGGTACCCGCGCTTCTGGTAGAACCGGTGCGCGCTGTCCGTCGCGGCCGCACTGACGGCGCTGAGGCGACGGGCGCCCTGCTCGACCGCCCATGCTTCGAACGTGCCGATGAGCGCCGAACCGGTGCCGAGCCTCCTGGCCGTGTCGTCGACGACCAGCAGCAGCAGCTGCGCCGTCGGCTCGTCGCTGGCGTACGCCCACGTGACCTGCGCGCCGGCGACCGCGACGACCCGGCCGTCGTCCCCCCGGACCACCCAGGTGCGGTGGCCGGCTTCGGGGGTGAGCCGGTCGAGGCGGGCGCGCATCGACGCATCGTCGACGTCGTGACCGAGCAGGCGGACGAGGGCGGCGACGTCGGCGACGTCCGTGTCGGACCAGGTGGTGGTCGACTCGACGGAGAGGGTCATGTCGGCCAACCTACCCGGGCCGTCGGTCGTGTTGCGACGGGGTTCCATAACAACTGATATTCATATACGCTGCTGTCATATCACCCGCCGGGTGAACCGACCGACAGGACAGCCATGCACATCACCTCCCGCCACGGCCGCACCGCCGCCTGGATCGCCTTCCCGCTCGCCGTCGTCGCGAGCGGTGCCCTCATCGCCACGGCCTCGTACGCCGCCTTCTCGAGCAGCACCGACAACGCCGCGAACAGCTGGCGCACCGGGGCCGTCTCCCTCACCGACGACGACCAGGGCGTCGCGATGTTCGACGTCGACGACCTGGTGCCCGGCTCCGCCGGCTCGAACTGCATCACGGTGACGGCGAACACCACCAACGCCTCGACCGTGAAGCTCTACGCCGCAGACGCAGCCGACGCCGACTCCCTCGCCGAGCACCTCGGGCTGACGGTCGAGCGCGGCAGCCTCGGCACCGCGGGCGACTGCAGCACCTTCACGGGGACGACCGTGCACGACGGGACCCTCGCCGACCTCATGGCGTCCGAGTCCTTCGGCACCGGCGTCGACGCGTGGAAGCCCACGACGGGCACGGCGAGCACGACCTACCGCTTCAGCTACGACCTGAGCGAGGGCGCGCCGAACACCGTGCAGTCGTCCGAGGCCGGCACCACGTTCGTGTGGGAAGCGCAGACCGACTGATCCCCGTCCCGATCCGTCCCGCCAGAACCGTCCGACCCGCCCGTCCCGCCCGACCCGAGGAGCAGCCGATGCCGAACGTCGCCACCCGCCGTCACGTCCGCTGCGTCTGCGACCTGCCCCGGCTGCTCCTCGCGGTCTCGGCACGGACGGTCCTCTGGTCGGTGCTGCTGCTCGCACTGTGGGCGTCGCTCCCCGCGGCGTTCGGGTGGCACGTCACGACGGTCGTCTCCGACTCGATGGCCCCCGGCATCCGGACCGGGGACGTCGTCGCAGCGATGCCCGTCGGACCCGACGGCCTCGAGGCCGGACGGGTGCTGCTCGTCGAGGACCCCGACCACCGGGATCGACTCCGTCTGCACCGGCTCGAGCGCATCGAACCGGACGGGGGCCTGCGTCTGCGCGGGGACGCGAACCCGACGGCCGACCGCACGGCCGTCGAACCCGCGGCGGTCCTCGGAGTCGGGGTGCTGCGGTTCCCGTGGATCGGGCTGCCGGGCGTCTGGATCCGCGGGGGCGACTGGACCGCCCTGCTGCTGGCCGGCGTCGTCACGGCCGTGCTCGTCGTCGCCGGGCGTGCTGATCGGGACGTCGTCGCCGGTCGCCCCTGCCGCACCTGCGGCACGCCGCGCCGTGATCTCCACTCGCCCGTGGTCGCGGAGCCCCGGACCGCGACCGTCACCACCCCGACGTCGACCTCCGCGCCGGTCGCGGTGTTCACGGCAGCGGCCATCACCCTCACCCTGCTCGCTGGAGCCGGCGCTGGCGCGGGCGCCGGGTTCAGCGGCTCGACCGGGACCGCCTCGGCCCTCGGCACCGGCGGCTTCGGGTGCTTCCACCAGCCGGCACCCGGCACGTCACTGGCGTGGGACTTCGCCGAGAAGAACGGCCCCACCGTGCTGGACACGTCGGGCCTCGGGCGGGACGGGACGCTCGGCGCCGGCGTCACCCGGGTCGACGGATCGTGTGACCAGAACCCGTTCATCAGCTTCGGGTCGAGCTCCGGTGCCGACGGCGTGGTCCACACGAAGGCCGCGGGAGCGGCGCCGCAGGTCTTCGCGCTCGAACTGTGGTTCCGGACCGACCGACAGGGCCGGATCATCGGCTTCGCCCAGCGGGCGACGGGCGCCACGAGCGCCTACGACCGGAACTTCTACACCGGACCGGACGGACGCCTGGTGTTCGGGGTCTGGGACGGCACGGTCGCGAAGGTCGTGCAGAGCACCGCCCGGGTCGACGACTCGTCGTGGCACCACGCCGTCGGACAGTTCCGCACGGGTCAGCTCGAGCTGTGGCTCGACGGCGCCCTGGTCGCTGCACGGACCGACGTCGCATCCGCAGCGTCGTACAACGGGTTCTGGCGAGCCGGCCACGGGCTCATCGACCCCACCTGGCCGAACACACCGACCGTCGACACCTTCGTCGGGTCGATCGACACCGTACGGGTCCACCCGACCTTGCTGACACCCGCAGCCGTCCGAGAGCACCACGCCCGAGGGAGATGATCCCGCAGACCCGCTCGCCCCGGACGGCGCGGCGTCAGTGCGTCGCCTGCTCCACCCGGATGCGCGCGAGGATCTCGCTGCGCAGCTGGTCGGGAGCGGTCTCCTTGCAGGCGCGACGGACGGTCTCCATGAGCACGACGCCGACGCGGTGCTCGGTCTGGCAGTCCTCGCAGCCGTCCATGTGCTCGCGGATGTCCGCGGCGTCCTCGTGGCGGAGCTCGTCGTGCAGGAACTCCTCGAGCTCGGCCTTCGCCTTCGAGCAGTCGCAGCCGCTCATCGTGCGTCCTTCCGTCCGGTGCGACCCGTGGCCGCGGTTGCCTTCGTCGTCTGTGCCGCGCCTCGTCCCCGTCCACGCATCGTCGCCGTCGACGCTGCGTCCGGGACGATGCCGGTCTCACGGGCGTGGTCCGCCAGGAGCCCACGGAGGAGCCGGCGGCCACGGTGGAGGCGGCTCATGACCGTCCCCACGGGGGTCTTCATGATGTCGGCGATCTCCTGGTACGAGAAGCCTTCGACATCGGCGAAGTACACGGCCATCCGGAAGTCCTCCGGGATGGCCTGCAGGGCGTCCTTCACGGCGGAGGACGGCAGGTGGTCGATCGCGTCGGCCTCGGCGGACCGGGCGGAGATCGACTGGGTGACGCTCTCCGCGCCGCCGAGCTGCCAGTCCTCGAGCTCGTCGATGGTGCCCTGGTACGGGTTCCGCTGGTTCTTGCGGTACGTGTTGATGAACGTGTTCGTGAGGATCCGGTACAGCCAGGCCTTCAGGTTCGTGCCCTGCTTGAACTGGCGGAACGCGGCGAAGGCCTTGACGAACGTCTCCTGCACCAGGTCCGACGCGTCAGCCGGGTTGCGGGTCATCCGCATGGCCGCACCGTAGAGCTGGTCCATGAAGGGCAGCGCCTGGTCCTCGAACAGGGACCGCAGCTCCCCCTCGGAGACGGTCTTCGCGTCCACCGGCTCGTCTGCGGCGTCGTCGAGGGCTTCGTGCTCCTCTTCGACGGCGTCGAGCTGCACCTCGGTCTCGTCGACCAGGTGGTGCGGAGCTGCCTGCGGTTCGTCGGTCGTCATCGCCGCCAAGTCTAGGCCGAGCGTGCCGAGCGTCGTCGGCACCGCGGTCAGCACGGTTGCCGTGCCGGTCCGCTCTCGTGCGAGTGTTGCTGTCGCCACTGATCCTCCCGGTGCGTTCAGTACCCTGGTGAACCGATGGCAGACACGACGCATTCCCACAGCGGGGCCCAGCCCGCCGACCCCTGGATCGCCCCGGTCGCAGGGGGTCCGCTGCGCGGCGACGTCGCGCTGCCCGGGTCGAAGTCGCTGACGAACCGGGAGCTCGTGCTCGCGGCCCTCGCGGACGGCCCCTCGACGATCCGGCTCCCGCTGCACTCCCGTGACTCGGCGCTGATGATCGCGGGCCTCCGTGCGCTCGGCGTCGGCATCGAGGAGCTCGAGCCGGCAGCCGGCACCGCCCTGAACCCCTACGGCCCGGACCTCCGGATCACGCCCGCCCCGATGCACGGCGACGTCCGCCTGGACTGCGGGCTGGCCGGCACCGTGATGCGCTTCCTGCCGCCGCTCGCCGCCCTGGCCGTCGGGCCCGTCACGGTCGACGGCGACCCCTACGCCCGCAAGCGCCCGATGCACGCCATCGTGCAGGGACTCGTCGACCTCGGTGTCGACGTCACGGACGACGGCGGCGGTTCGATGCCGTTCTCGTTCACCGGCACCGGCTCGGTCCGCGGTGGTGCCCTGACCATCGACGCGTCGGCGTCCTCGCAGTTCGTCTCCGGCCTGCTGCTGTCGGCCCCCCGCTTCGACGAGGGCCTGCACCTCACCCACGTCGGCGAGCGCCTGCCGAGCCTGCCGCACATCGAGATGACCGTCGCGGCGCTCCGTGCCCGCGGCGTCCGCGTCGACGAGCCGTCGGTCGGCGAGTGGGTCGTGCACCCCGGCCCGATCGGCGCGCGTGACGTCACGATCGAGCCCGACCTGTCGAACGCGGCGCCGTTCGCGGTCGCCGCGCTCGTCGCCGGCGGCACGGTCCGCATCCGCACCTGGCCCACCGAGACGACGCAGGTCGGCGCCGACCTCGAGACGCTCCTGCCCCTGTGGGGGGCGAGCGTGGCCCGTGACGGTGACGACCTGGTCGTCGACGGCGGCGTCGGGATCCGGGGTGGGGCCTCCTTGCCGGGTCTCGAACTCGACCTGAGCCGCGGCGGCGAACTCGCCCCGGCGCTCGTCGCGCTGGCCGCGCTGGCGGACGGCCCGAGCGAGATCACCGGCATCGGCCACCTGCGAGGGCACGAGACGGACCGCCTGGCCGCGCTGGCGGCGGACCTCAACCGGTCTGGAGGCGCGGCGCACGAACTCGACGACGGCCTGCGGATCGAGCCGGCGCCGCTCCACGGCAGCGCCTGGGGCGCGTACGACGACCACCGGATGGCGACCGCGGGGGCGATCGTGGGCCTCGTCGTCGACGGCGTCGCCGTCGACGACATCGGGTCGACCGCGAAGACGCTGCCGCAGTTCCCGGAGCTGTGGGCCGCGCTCGTGGCGTCCTCGGTGACCGCTGCACCGGTGAGTGGGGACTGACGCATGAGCTGGTGGGACGACGCCGACGGTGACGACTCCGACGCGGACGAGCCGTACGGGCAGTACGACGAGTCGAGCGTCCGGGTGCGTCCGAACCCGAAGGGCAACCGACCGCGCACGAAGACCCGTCCGACGTACGACGACGCCCCCGTCGGCTGGGTGACGAACGTCGACCGCGGGCGGTTCGGCGTGCTGATCGACGACCACGTCATCACCGCGACGAAGGCCCGCGAGCTCGGCAAGAAGTCCGTCGTCACGGGCGACCACGTGTCGCTCGTCGGGGACGTCTCGGGCGACCCCGGGTCGCTCGCGCGCATCGTGAAGGTCGCCGAGCGCACCACCCTGCTGCGACGGAGTGCCGACGACTCCGACGAGGTCGAGCGCGTCATCGTGGCGAACGCCGACCAGATGCTCATCGTGGTGGCCGCCGCCGACCCCGAGCCGCGCACCCGCCTGATCGACCGGTACCTGGTGGCCGCGTTCGACGCCGGCCTCGACCCGATCCTCTGCATCACGAAGACCGACCTCGCCGACTCGGCTGCGTTCCTGGCGCACTTCGCGTGCCTGGATCTGCGGATCGTGACGAGCCGATCGGACGACGTCCCGTTCGAGGCGCTGCACGAGCTGCTCGACGACAAGGTGACCGTGACCGTCGGGCACTCCGGTGTGGGCAAGTCGACGCTGGTGAACGCCCTGACCGGGTCGACGCGCGCGATCGGCGTCGTGAACTCCGTGACCGGTCGCGGGCGGCACACGTCGTCGTCGTCGATCGCGCTGCAGGTCCGCGACGGCGGGTGGATCATCGACACGCCGGGTGTGCGGTCGTTCGGCCTGGGGCACGTCGACCCCGCGAACGTGTTCCGGGCGTTCGCGTCGCACGCCGTGCCGGTGCGGCCCGCGCGGGACGGCATCCCGTTGGCGCAGGCGCACGACTGGGAGATCGTCGACCGGGTGCAGGACGGGGAGCTCGGGCCGACCGGCGTCGAGCGGCTCGACTCGTTCCGGGCGCTGCTGACCGGCATGGGTGCGTCCGACCCCGGTTCCGAGTAGCGCGTCGGGCGGTGCCGGCCGGCGGCTGGTCGTCGCCGGCCGGCGCTGGTCGGCGGTTGGTCGGCGGCTGGTCACGACACCCCGCGGTGTGTGCGTCGAGTGGTCACGAACTGTCGGCTGGCGAGGCGGCACTCGACAGTTCGTGACCGCTCGAGCGCCGGCGCGCGGTGAGTCGTGACCACTCCGGTTCCCGCGCCCCTCGCACGGCGCAGACCTCGCACCGTGCGAGGGGCGGTTGAACGGTGCGAGGTCGAGCACTCCGTGCGGGCTCGCGGGCCTCGCACGGAGTGGGCAACCTCGCACGGGACGATGCCTCGGCAGCGGGCCGGCGTCGACAAGCGCGCATCGGGGTTGTACAGTTGCGGTCGTGTCTGAAGTTGCAAAGTACAACTTTGCGCCGACCCCCGCTGTCGACGCCCCGTCCCCGAGCACGACGACGACGTCGCACGCGCACCACTCCCCCACCCACAAGTCTCCGCGAGCCCCGAAGCCGCAGCGGTCCGACAGCGTCCTGCGCCCCGCCGGCCTCGGTCGCGTGCTGCTGACGTTCGCCTCGCACATCCTCGTGCCGCTGTTCCTGGCCGCCGGCATGGGCCTGGCCTACCTCGGCGCCTTCCACGCCCCGGCCCCGCAGGAACTGCCCGTCGGCATCGTCGGCCAGGGTGCGGCCACCCAGGTGTTCGCCCAGACCGTGACCGACCAGTCCGACGGTGCCCTCGTGGCCCACGTCGTCGCATCGACGAAGGCGGCCGAGCAGCAGGTGCGCGACCGCGACCTCGCCGCCGTGTACGCACCGACGGCGACGGGTGCCACGCTCTACGTCTCGACCGCCGCGTCGGAGACCACCGCGAGCGCCGCGCAGAAGGTGTTCCTGCCGATCGCCTACGACCAGCACGTGCCGTTCCGGGTCGTCGACGTCGTGCCCACGGGCGACCAGGACACCACCGGCCAGGGGCTGTTCTTCCTGCTCGTGGCCCTGAGCGTCGGCGGGTACGCGTCCGCGATCGCCGTGGCCTCGGTCGCGACGAAACTCCGTGCCGTGTGGACCGCGGTCATCGGGCTCGCCACAGCGGGGGTCGTCGCCGGCATCGGCGTGATCGTCGCCGGACCGATCTACGGCGTCATCACCACCCATCACTGGCAGGTGTTCCTGTTCGCCTGGCTCTACGACGCGATCATCGTCGCGCTCGGCGTCGGGCTGCACCCCGTGCTCGGCCGGTGGACCACCCCGATCCTCACGATGCTGTTCGTGATGCTGAACTTCACGTCGTCCGGCGGGATCTTCCAGCCGGCGTTCCAGCCCGGGTTCTTCGCCGCCCTGCACACCTTCTGGAGCGGTGCGGCATGGCTGCAGGCCGCTCAGGACCTGCAGTACTTCCCGGACGCGTCGCTCGGCCGGTCGTCGCTCGTGCTCGCCCTCTGGCTGGCCGCCGCGCTCCTGCTCTGCGTCGTCGTGCACGGGCTCGTCGCCCGCCGGACCCGCATCGCCCGGGAGCGCGAGGTCACCCGGCTCGAGGAGGAAGAGGTCGTCGCCGCGTAGCGACGGTAGGTTGGGCGACGTGGACCTCAGCGCCGACCTGGACTTCGCCCGCTCCCTCGCCGACACCGCCGACGCGATCAGCCTCGAGCGCTTCCGTGCCGCCGACCTGCACGTGACGAAGAAGGCCGACAGCACGCACGTCACCGACGCCGACCAGGCCGTCGAACGGGCCCTGCGCGAGCGACTCGCCGCCGAGCGACCGGACGACGCGTTCCTCGGCGAGGAGACGACGGCGGACACCGGGGCCGAGGCCGTCAGCGAAGGACACCGCCAGTGGGTGGTCGACCCGATCGACGGCACCGCCAACTACCTGCGCGGCGTGCCGGTGTGGGCGACCCTCATCGCGCTCGCGGTCGACGGCCGCCCGGTGCTCGGCGTCGTCAGCGCTCCCGCCCTCGGCAAGCGCTGGTGGGCGGCCGAGGGTTCCGGCGCGTTCTCGCTGGACGGACCGCTCCGGGTCTCCGGGGTGTCCGAGCTCGCCGACGTGAGCCTGAGCTACAACAGCATCCAGCAGTGGGACGACGACGACCGCCTCGAGCCGCTCGTCGACCTGTCGCGTCGGGTCTGGCGCACCCGGGCCTACGGCGACATGTGGTCGTACATGATGGTGGCCGAGGGCGTCCTCGACGTCGCCGGCGAACCGGACCTGAAGCCGTGGGACATCGCAGCCCTGGTCCCCATCGTCGAAGAGGCCGGCGGCCGCTTCACCTCACTCGACGGCGATCCCGGGCCGTGGCACGGTAGCGCGCTCGCCTCGAACGGCCTGGTGCACGACGCCGTCGTCGAGGTCATCCGCCGCGACTCCTAGGCACGGTCGGCGGGCAGGTCAGCCCCGCTCGGCGGATCCGGACGCCCCGGTCCGCTCGGCGGATCCGCTCGCCCCGGTGCGCTCGGCGGACCCCGCAGCCGTGCCAGGGTGCTCGGCGTCACCGCCCGACCGCCGCGCCGCCCGCCGACGCGCCACCAGGTCCGCACCGGCCAGCACGAGCGCCAGCGCAATCAGCGACACCGTGAACGTCGTGCCACTGCGGAACGCGTCGTGGTACGCGTCAAGACGACTTCCGGACCCACCAGATCCCGACCCCGCTGCTTCGCTCCGAACGATCCCGTAGAAGATGCTCGTGGCGACGGCGGTGCCGATCGCGGTACCGACACGCTGCCCGAGCTGCTGCATCGACCCCGCCACCCCGGACTGCTCGACGGGGATCTCGGCCAGGGTCAGGGTCTGGTTCGGCGACACCACGAACCCGCCACCGAGTCCACCCACCAGGAACGCGCCCGCCATCGCCCACGGGGTGACCTCCGGCGGGGTGGCGACGGCGGCGACCATGAGCAGCAGGAAGCCGACGACGACCATCCCGAGCCCGGCGACGACCAGCGCCCGCCCGACCCGGTCGACGATCCGTCCGCCGATGTACGAGCCGACGGCACTCGTCGCGGCGAAGGGGATGCTCACCATGCCGGCGAACAGGGGCGAGAGCCCGAGGCCCTCCTGCAGGTACAGCGTGACCATGAGGAACGACGCCGGCAGCGCCGCGAAGTAGACGGCCACGATCGACAGCCCGTTGCGGTACGACGACAGCCGGAACAGTTCGAAGTGCACCACGGGCGACTTGCCCTGCCGCTTGAACCGCTGCTCCCAGAGCACGAACAGCACGAGGAACACCGCGAAGCCGACCAGCCAGAACCAGCGGGTCGCGGAACCACCACCACCGCTGGTGAGCACGAACGGCAGCATCAGGGTGATGATCGCCGCGCCGAGCAGCAGGATGCCGACGACGTCCAGTTCACGGTCCTGCGCCTTCCCCTGGGCACCCTTCGGCAGCAGGCGCACGGCGAACAACAGCGCGGCGATCCCGAGGGGCACGTTCATCCAGAACAGCAGCCGCCAGCCGGACTCCTCGCCGCCGATCGCGATGAGGCCACCGCCGATGGTCGGCCCGAGGGCCGTGGAGATGCCGATCATCGCCCCGAACAGCCCGAACGCGCGGCCTCGCTCCGGTCCGCGGAACAGCTGCTGCACCAGTCCGATGACCTGGGGCATCTGGATCCCGGCGGCGAAGCCCTGCAGGATCCGCGTGACGATCAGGACCTCGATGTTCGGTGCGACGGCGCACAGCAGGCTCGATCCGGTGAACGCACTGAGCCCCACGATGAACATGACGCGCCGGCTCTTCAGGTCCCCGAGCCGACCCGCGGGCACCAGGGCGAGGCCGAACGCCAGCGCGTACCCCGCCACGATGAGCTGGAGCGACGAGCTGGTGGCCCCGAGGGACTGCTCGATCGAGGGCAGCCCGACGTTCACCTTGGACAGGTCGAGGATCGTCAGGGCTGCGACCGCCACGCACACGGCGAAGGCCCGCCACCGGGTGCGGTCATCGAGGCGGGCGTCGGTCGGTTCGGCGTTGGACATCCCGTCCTGGCTACACCTGCGAGGACGAACGAGGTCCGGACAGAGCTGTACCCCGGTTCCGTCAGGCGGACCCGGATCGGGGTGCAGAGGGCGGGTGCCACACCCACCTCGTGGCCCCCCGTACTGGGGGCACCGTTCTGGACATCTGCGAGCCGGAGTCCGCTCGGCGGGCCGGTACCTGAGTTATCGTGCTCCAGACGGCAGGTCACGTGACGCTCTCGGATTCCCTAGATCCGGACGGCGGAACAGACCGGTCGTGTTCGTCCGAAGACCCTAACCCGAGGGGTGATACAGACGATGACATCATCGTTCCCGAGCGGAACCGAGTGCACCCACACTCGTCGACCGCATCCAATCCACGACAGTTCCGGCGCGCGCTCAGTCGCCGCCGCTCGTCCGCACTCCGCCACGGTCACCCGCCGTGCAGCAGTCCGGTCCGCCTCCGTGCGCCCCGTCGCAGCGCCCCCCGTGTTCGCCGACGCCCTCCTCGCAGCATCCGCCTCCGGACCCGGAGGCCGGTGAGTCATGGCACTCACCGGTCGACGTCTCGAGGTCGACCGGATCGCGACCCTCGCAGTGCTCCCACGGGAGTCCGCGATGGTCGTGGTCGGCGACCCTGGTTCCGGACGCAGCAGCGTCCTCGACGCGGTCTCGAACCGCGTTTCCCTCCCCGTCGTCCGGGTCGGTGTCAACGGGAGTGAATCCCGCTGGCCACTGGCCGGGGTGACCTCCCTGTTCACCGCGCTCGACGACCCTCGAGCGACCGCACACATCGCCCACCTGCTGCAGGCAGGCGGGACCGCGGCCGCCGTGACGGCCGGGCTGGCGGCGGCGCACGACTTCCTCGACGCCGTGCACGCCCTGACCCTCCCGCCGACGCTCGTCCTCATCGACGACCTCGACCGGATGGACTCGGAGAGCCAGGAACTCATCGCGTTCCTCGCCGGACGACTCGCGGGCACCGCCCTGCGTGTCGTGGCGACGGTCCGCTCGGTGCCGTCGGACGGGCCGCTCGCGGCCCTGCCGACCCTGCGCATCGAACCGCTGCCCTCGGACGAGGCCCTGGTCCTCGCCCGGGCCATGGCACCGGCCGAGGCGAACGACGGCGTCCTCGCCGTCCTCGCCGAGGAGACCGGTGGCAACCCCGGCGCGCTCCGCGAACAGCTCGCGGTGCTCACCCGGGAGCAGCTCACCGGCGCGGAGCCGATCGTGCTCCCGCTCCGACCCACTCCGACGACCGAGGCCATCGCGGCACTCGCACTCGGGCCCGCCGCGGGACGCGATCTGGACGTCCTCGCGAAGCTCGCCCTGGTGCCCGTCGCGAAGACCACGGCGTGGGACCGGGACGAGCTGGACGACCTGGTCGGAGCCGGTCTCGCGACCGTCCGCGGGCAGAGCGTCACCGTCCGGCACCCGCTCGTGCGTTCCGCGCTCTACTGGCGGATGCCCGCCCGTGACCGTCGTGCGGCACACGCCGAGCTGGCCACGGCGAGCGCGGAGAACGACCCGCGGTCGGCCGCGTGGCACCGGAGCTTCGTCGACGACGTCCCCGACGTGGTCGCACTGCTCCGGGCCGCACGGTCGTACGTCGTGGACGGCAACGTGCACGCCGCGATCGCGCTGACCGAACGTGCCCTGCACATCGGTGGCGGGACCGAGGACGAGCACGTCGCGCTCCTCGGGGTCGCGGAGGCCATGCTCGGCAAGCGCCTGCTCGGCTTCGCCGCGCGGTACCTCGCGGCGCTCCGTCCGTTCCGGACGACGCCGAACGAGGTCCGTCGGCTCCGGCTGCAGTACTCGGCCGAGTACCTCAGCGGTGACGCCGTGCACGCGGACGAGCTGCTCGTCCCCGTCGACGCGACCGACCCGGCCGAGGTGGACGCCGTCGCCGGGCTGATGGCCATGGTGGCCTGCTTCCGTGCCGAGGCGTGGGAGCTCGACCAGGCCAAGGACCTGCTGCACCGGATCGAACCGCTCGAGGGGTCGGCGTCCGCGCACACCCTCGAGATCGCGACGACCGCGCGGGAGCTCATCGCCGCCGTGGACGGCGTGCTGCCGCCCGACACCGAGCTGCACGACGGGCTCGCGACGTCGGAGCTCGTGGCGATGTCTGACCCGGCCCTGCTGCTCCTCGCCCACGCGCTGAGCATCGGCGAGCGCTACCGGAGCGCGCGACGGGTGTTCGCACTCGTGCTCGCCCGGGGGCCGGAGACCGCGGCGGTGTGGACCGAGGCGGCCCGCTACCTGACGTCCGAGAACGAGGTGCGCTCCGGCAACTTCCGGCAGGCGCTCCGCGCGATCGACGTGTGGGAGTCCGGTTCGTCCGTCGCCGAGCGGTTGCGTGAGCCCTCCCGGGCGATCGCCGTCGCGTGGCGGCACTTCGCCGAGGGCCGTTCCGCCGAGGCGCTCGACGTCGTGGACCGGTGCCTCGAGCACCGTTCGACGAGTCGGCTCTGGGGTGCGACGGCGAAGCTGCACGCGCTCCGCGGCAAGGTCCTGCTGCTCGACGGTCGACTCGACGAGGCAGCCACCGCGCTCGAGGCCGCCGACGCCATCGGTCGGTCGCTCCGGAACCCCGCGGTGCTCCGGCACCTCGGCGACCTGGTCGAGGCGTACGTGCGCCTCGGACGGATCGACGACGCGCGGACGATCACGGCCCGCCTGGCGGCGGACCACCACGCCCGTCCGGGGCGCTGGGGTGCCCTGGTGCTGGCGCGGAGTCTCGCGCTCGTCGCCGACGACACCACCCGCGAGCCGGCCCGTCGCCGGGCGCTGGAGCTGTTCCAGCCGCACGACTCGCAGTACGAGCGGGCTCGCACGTTCGCGGCGCTGGCCGCGGTCGGCAACCCGGCGGAACGGCCGCGTCTCGGCGCGGCGGCCGCGGCGGCGTACGAGGCGGCCGGCCTGCGTCGACCGCTCGTGACGCCGGCGCCGGCTGCGGCGATGCCGCAGTTCGGCACGGACTCGTCGTCGATCCGGTCCGCACCGGTGCTCTCGCCGGCGTTCCCCGGGACGCCGCGCAGCGCTCCCGACGCGTCGGCGGTGCTCACGTCGCTGACCGCCGAGGAGCGTGCGGTGGTGCAGAAGGTCACCGAGGGCTACCGCAACCGCGAGATCGCGTCGTCGCTGTTCATGTCGCAGCGCACGGTGGAGCTGCGGCTCACGCAGATCTACCGCAAGGTCGGCGCGCGGTCGCGATCGCACCTGGTCGCGCTCCTCACGTAGGAGACGCCACCACAGGACGGACAGGAGGCCCGGTACCAGCTGGTACCGGGCCTCCTGTCTGCGCGCGGTTGCGGGAGTCCGCACGCGACCGCAGCGCGGTGTGCCCCCGCACGCGGGGAACCGCAAGAGCGTCCGACGGGTGTTGCCGTGTGGTCGGCGGCGGGTGAGGCTTCTCCTGCACCGACCGCCGTGCCCCTCCCCCGGGGGCCAGCCCGCGGTACCCCGTCCGGTACCCGAACCCCTCGGCCCAACGACACCGACGTCCGTCCTCGCCTGATCCGAGGACGGGCGTCGGTTCCCGGGCCGGGAGGCCCCGGACGCGCGGCAGACCCGACGGCGGTCGGTGCCGCACCAGTTCCACCTCCCCGTTCCACCACTCTCGTTCCCCCGAAGGGACAGCCGATGTGCGGCATCATCGCGGCCCGCGTGTCTGACGACGCGACCCCCTACCTGCTCGACGGACTCGAACGACTCGAGTACCGCGGGTACGACTCCGCCGGCATCGCCGTCCGGACGGCCGTCGGCCGCACCGAGACGATCCGCTCGGTCTCCCGCGTCGGCGACCTGCGCACGCTCGTCGCGGCACGCTCCGGTGACGCGCTCACCGGCGTCGGCATCGGTCACACCCGCTGGGCCACGCACGGTGCCGTGCGCGAGGCGAACGCGCACCCGCACGCCGACTGCACCGGCCGGATCTCGATCGTGCACAACGGCATCGTCGAGAACGCGGACCGGCTGCGCCAGACGCTCGAGGCGCAGGGTCACCGCTTCCGGTCCGACGTCGACTCCGAGGTCATCGCGCACCTGGTCGAGCGGGCGCTGGCGGTCGACCCGGACCTGATGCTCGCGGTGCAGATCGCGACGGCGCAGCTCGAGGGCTCGTGGGCGATCGTGGTCCTGGACGCCCGGGACGGCCGCATGGTCGTGGCGGCGGACCGTTCGCCGCTCGTCGTCGCACGCTCCGGCCGCGGTGACTTCGTGGCGAGCGACATCGGCGCGATCGCCGAGTGGTGCGAGACGTTCGTGGCGCTGCGCGACGGCGACGTCGTCGAGCTCGGTGAGGCCTGGACCTGGTCGTCCGACGGCATCACGGTGCCCGTGCCGTTCCCCACGCCGTCCCCGTTCGCCGCCGCAGCGCTCGACCTCGGCGACCACACCGACCACATGGCGAAGGAGATCGACGAGCAGGCCGACGTCGTCGCGACGATCCTGGACCGGGTGACCCGCCGCACCGCCGACGGCAGCATGTGGGTGGGCCTCGGCCTGGCCGGCTTCCACCGGCTGGCGATCGTCGCCTGCGGCACGTCGCTGAACGCGGGCCAGGTGATCGCGACCGCACTGCGTGGGATCGGTGGGGTGCCGACCGACATCGTCGTCGCGAGCGAGGCCGACCAGGCCGTGCTCGGTCCGGGCACCCTGGTCGTCGCGATCAGCCAGTCCGGTGAGACCGCGGACGTGCTCCGTGCCCTGGACCGGTTCGAGGACCGCCACCCGGTGCTCGCGCTGACGAACAACATGCACTCCTCGCTCGCCCGACGAGCGGACGCCGTGCTGGACTGCCACGCCGGCCCGGAGATCGGGGTCGCCGCCACGAAGACGTTCACGGCGCAGGTCGTCGTCGGCGTCGCGGCGATGATCTCCGCGATGGTGGCCTCCGGCCGCATCGAACCGTCGCGCGCGCAGGTGCTCGTCGACGAACTGCTCGACCTGCCGGCACGGATCGAGCACGCCGCGCGGGTGTCCGCCGAGCGGATGCCGCTGCTGGTGTCGAGCGTCAAGGAGGCGACCGGCTTCCTGTTCCTCGGCCGCGGCGCCGGACTGCCGTACGCCGCCGAGGGCGCCCTGAAGCTCAAGGAGCTCAGCTACCGCTGGGCCGAGGCCTACCCCGCCGGCGAACTCAAGCACGGGCCGCTCGCGCTGGTGGACGACGGCACCCCGGTGGTCGTCATCGACCACGGTGAGCCGAAGATCCAGTCGGCGATCGCCGAGGTCCGGGCACGCGGTGGCTTCGTCATCACGATCGGCGGCGAGTCGGCGGACATCCCCGCGCTCGGCCGCCGTGGCACCGGCGACCTGGCCTGGGGTGCGATGACCGCGCCGTGGGGTCCGCTCGAGGCCGTCGTGCCGCTGCAGATGCTGGCCCGCGAACTCGCCCTGCAGCTCGGGTGCGACGTCGACAAGCCCCGGAACCTGGCGAAGTCGGTGACGGTCGAATAGCCGGGCGCCGACGCGTGAACCGCCTGACGGTCTTCCTCGCCGTCCTCACCGCCCTGGCCATCGCCGGCACCGTGGTCCTGGTCACGGTGGTGCTGACGACGCCCGGGCTCTCCTGACGCCGATCCCGCAGGGTCTTCCTGGGCGGGGCTGCGATGCTGGTCACTTGACCACCGCAGCCCCGCCCCTCGTCTTCGTCGCGCTCCTCGTCGGCGCCGTCCTGCCGTTCGTGCCGTTCGTCGGCCGCGTGGCCCGCATCGCCGCGACCATCGCGCACGAGGTCGGGCACGCGATCGTCGTCGTGCCGTTCGGCGGGCGGATCCAGCGGATCGAGCTGCACCCGGACGGGTCCGGCGAGGCCTGGGTCCAGCTCGGCCGGGTGCCCGGCGGCATCCGGTGGCTCGTCCGGATCCTGAACCTGTACGCCGGGTACAGCGCACCCCTCTGGGCGGGGGTGCTCCTGGTGACCGGGGTGCTGCACGGCTCCCGCTGGCTGCCCGTGGTGGTGCTCGCGGTCATCGGGCTCGTCGCGCTGGCGTTCGTCCGGAACTGGTTCGGCCTGCTCGTCGTGCTCGGCTTCGACGCGCTCGCCCTGTGGGTGGCCGTCCGCCCGTCCGAGGCGACCGTCCTGGTGGTCGCCGCCGTCGGGGCGTTCTTCGTCGTCGACGGCCTGCGCTCGGTGGTGCAGGTCGGCCGCTGGCTGGTCACCGGCGCCCGGGTGCAGACCGACTTCCACATCGCCGCGGCCGAGATGCGGGTGCCGGCGTCCCTGTGGTTCGTGCTGTTCGTCGCCGTGAACGCCGTCGCGGTGTGGCTGGCGCGCGAGCCGCTGCTCCAGGTCTGGGACACCGTCGTCGCCGGGGTCCGCGCGCTCGTCTGAGGCTGTGCGCGCGTAACCGGGGGCCGCAATCGCCTGTCCGCGCCGGGCGGCTGCGAGGCTACCGCGAGACGACCCCCGGAGGTGTCCCATGGCGACCGACGACCACGGCTTCGCGACCGAGCAGGTACACGGCGGCTTCGTGCCCGACGCCGGGCACGGCGCCCGGGTCCCCGCGATCCACATGTCCTCCGGGTTCCTGTTCGACGACTTCGACCAGGCCCGCGACCGCTTCGCCGACACCGATGACGGCTACACCTACACGCGCCTCGGCAACCCCACGAACGCGGACGTCGAGCGTCGCGTGGCGTTGCTCGAACGCGGTGTCCAGGCGATCCTGGTCGGCAGCGGTCAGGCGGCGGCGACCGTGGCGTTCCTCGGCCTGCTGCAGGCCGGCGACCACGTCGTCAGCGCCCGGAGCATCTACGAGGGCACGCGCGGGCTGCTGCTGCAGAACCTCGGCCGGCTCGGCATCGAGGTCGACTTCGTCACCGATGCCCGTGACCTCGACGCCTGGGCCGCCGCGGTCCGACCGAACACGAAGGCGTTCTTCGCCGAGACGATCCCGAACCCGAAGAACGACGTCCTCGACATCACCGGCGTCGCCGAGACCGCACACCGCGCCGGCGTCCCGCTGATCGTCGACAACACCCTCGCCACGCCGTACCTGGTGCGCCCGGTCGAGCACGGTGCGGACATCGTCGTGCACTCGGCGTCGAAGTTCCTCTCCGGGCACGGCGCCGGACTCGGCGGCGTGGTCGTCGACGGCGGCCGCTTCGACTGGTCCGCCGCCCCCGAGCGCTGGACCCACCTGACCAGCCCCGAACGGTCCCTCGGCGGCGAGAGCTACGTCGACCGGTACGGCAACCGGGCCTTCGCCGTGTTCGCCCGCGACGTCGTCGCCGCACGCATCGGCCCGGCGCCGTCGCCGTTCAACGCGTTCCTGCTCCGCCAGGGCATCGAGACGCTGTCACTGCGGGTGGAACGCCACTGCGCGAACGCGCTGGCCGTCGCGTCCTGGCTGGACCAGCAGCCGGAGGTGACGAGCGTCGACCACGCGGGCCTGGCCTCCAGTCCGTTCCACGACCTCGCCCAGCGCTACCTGCCCCGCGGGGCCGGGTCCGTCTTCGCCTTCACGCTCGCCGGTGGCGAAGCCGCCGCGCGGGCGTTCATCGACGCCGTGCAGCTGTTCAGCCGGATGACCCACCTGGGCGACGTCCGCTCGCTGATCCTGCACCCGGCCACCACCACGCATGCCGGCCGCACGCCGGAGGAGCGAGCCGAGCAGGGCATCGACGACGGCCTGATCCGGCTGTCGGTCGGCATCGAGGACGTCGCGGACCTGCTCCGCGACCTGGAACGCGGGCTCGTCGCGGTGCGGTCCGCAGACGCCGCCGCCGGCCTGGAGGCACGTGGAGCGTCCGACGCGCACCGCACGGCAGTCGGTGGGCCGGCCCTCGACCGGCAGGAGCGCTGAATGGCCGAGCTGCAGCACTTCGGGTACTTCTTCTCACGCGGCTTCGGCCCGCAGGCCTGGGGCCGGTCCGACTGGGACTGGGGCCACGACTGGACGAAGCCGGACCTGTACCAGCAGTCCGTCCGGACGCTCGAGCAGGCCGGCATGGACCTGGTCATCGCCGAGGACGCCGTCTCGCTCGGCTCCCCCGCCACCCTCGACCTGCGCATCCGGCAGGCGTACGGCGGCCCGAAGCACGACCCGCTGCTGCTCGCCCCGTACCTGTTCGCCGCCACCTCGCACATCGGCATCGCGCCGACCGTCAACGCGGGGATCACCCCGCCGTACCTGGCGGCACGGCAGTTCGCGACCCTGGCGCACCTGTCCTCGGACCGGCTGGGCATCAACGTCGTCACCGACGTCGGCAGCGCACGCCACGCCGGCCTGCCGCCGCTGCCGCACGACCAGGCGTACGACCGCGCCGAGGAGTGGATCACGCTGCTCCGCCGGCTCTGGCACTCGTGGGGCGACGCGTACGTCGGCGCACCGGACTCGTGGCACTTCGCGGACGGCGACGCGCTCGACGCGTTCCACCACGAGGGCGCCCACTTCACCGCCGACGGTCCGCTCAACGCGCTGCCGCTGGCGTCGGACCCCGTGGTCGTCTCCCCCGGCGGCTCGGGCCGAGGGCTCGCGTTCGCCGGCACCCACTCGGACGTGCAGCTCGCACTCGCGCCGCTGTCCGCCGCCGCGGTGACGGACTACCGCGCCCGGGTGATCGCGGCAGCCGAGGCCGCAGGGCGGTCCACCGCGGACCTGCGGATCCTGTTCGTGCTCAAGCCCGTGATCGTGTCCTCACCGGAGGAGGCCGACCGCATCGTCGCGGCGTCCGAACACCCCACCGACGACGCGCTGCGTGCGGCGGCGATCGCGTGGTCGAGCGACTCCGAGACCGACCTGCTCGCACTCGACCTGGACGCCCCGGTGCCCGACGGGACCTTCGGGGAGCACGTCTCGGCCGGCACGATCCGCGGGCTGCTCGGGGACACCCCGGACGCACCGCTGCGGGAGCTGCTCACCCGCAAGGCGCGGCAGGGGCGGATCGCGCCGGGGTCGGGATCGCGGTCCGGGTTCGTCGGGACGGCGGACGAGTTCGCGGACTTCATCGAGGAGCTCGGCAGCGACGCCGACAACGACGGGATCATCTTCTCGGGCGACCTGCACCCGGCGCAGATCCACCGGATGTTCGGCGACCTGGTGCCGGTGCTCCGGCGCCGAGGGCTCCTGCGACGGGAGTACGGCGCCGGAGGTATCCGGGCGAACCTGTTCGACTTCTAGCGGGGGCGGCTGCGAGCTACTTCTTCTTCTTCTTGGACTTCTTCTTCGCGTCGTCGTCCTTCTTGGACTTCTTCTTCGCGTCGTCGTCCTTCTTGGACTTCTTCTTGCCGTCGTCGACCTTCTTGGACTTCTTCTTGCCGTCGTCGACCTTCTTGGACTTCTTCTTGTCGTCGTCCTTCTTCGACTTCGCCTTGCTCGCACCCGTCGGCAGCGGCAGGACTGTCGACGCGGCCTCCGGCTCCGCCTGCGAGGCGTCGGCGTCGGCGTCGGTGTCGGCGGACGCAGCCTCGGTCTCCGGCGACTCCACCCCGTCGATCGGCTCGACGACCACGGCCGAGCCGGTGTCCAGCTCGACGTCGACCGCGTGCTCCTCGAGCACCGGTGCCAGGGCGTCGGCGACCCGCTCGACCGTCAGGACCGCGTCCGCCTCGGCGAGTCGGAGCAGCGCCTGCGCGGTCCGGACCCGGGTGGTCGTCTTCCGCTCGAGGACGTCGGACCGTGCCCCCTCGAGGAACGTGCGCAGCGCGCGTTCCACGGCGGAGCGTCCGCGCGGGGCAGCGCGGTCGAGTCGATCGAGTTCTCCGGCGACCCCGGAGACGTCGTCGGCGACGTGCTCGTGGCGGACCGACTCGATGAGCGCGGCGATGGCGGCTGCGGCACGCTCGACTCCGGCGGAGCGCTGGTCGAGCACGACGAGCATCTCGACCACCGAGCCGTAGGTGACGGTCTCGAGGCGAACCGGCTCCGCGCCGCGGCCGCGAACGACCAGACGGGTGTCGGGGTTCGGCAGCCATGCGGCGAGAGCGGCGACCGTGGCGACGGAGCCCACGATCCGCTCGTACTCGCTGAGCACCACTCGTTCCTGCTCCCACAGACGGACACGGATCGCGATCTCCTGCACCACGTGCTGACCTCTCGTTCGGGTTCGACGCGAGCGTGTTCTGCGCGCCTGCTCCGGAGCGTAGTCCTCGGACGTGGCGGAACAGCGAACGCCCCGGCACTGTCCAGGGGACGGTGTCGGGGCGTTCAGGTGGCGCAGCGTGACAGCGGTCGTCGTTCGGCGAATGGTGGAGATGGGGGGAATCGAACCCCCGTCCATCGCTGCAATTCGACGTCTTCTACGGGCGTATCCGGATAGTTCGTTCTGCTCGGCCCCGTCCTTTGCTACCGGCTTCTAGGACGACGGGCCCAGTCTCAGTGCAAGTCCCGCACGGCCCTGAGGCGCAACCGTGCAGCAAGTCCTCTGGATGACGTCGGGATCAGGTTAGAAGACGGTCACCTGGCCGACGGACTTCATGTGCTGGGCTGCTTACGCAGCGAGAGCGAAGTCAGTGCGCTTGGAATTGGCACTTGTTGTTTTCCACGGATCGTTTACGAGATAACCGTGGGTCCTCGGCCCGCTTCCCGTCGGCACACAGGCAATGTCGAAACCGATCATCCCCATGCGGGCCGGACGTGCGAGCCGCTGTCACGCTGTTGAGTTGCCAATGCCCCTGTCGGAGCAGTCCCTCAGTCTAGCCGAGGAGGTGCGTCGGCGCTACTCTCCGACGCGGTTCCGGGTGCGCATGGCCCGCTCGGCCTCACGCTTGTCGGTCTTCTCGCGCAGGGCCTGGCGCTTGTCGAACTCGCGCTTGCCCTTCGCCACGGCGATCTCGATCTTGGCCCGACCGTCGTGGAAGTAGATCTGCAGCGGCACGAGGGTGTAGCCGCCCTGGGCCGTCTTGTGCGAGATCTTGACGATCTGCTGCTTGTGCAGGAGCAGCTTGCGCTTCCGCCGCGGCGAGTGGTTGTTCCACGTGCCCTCGGTGTACTCCGGGATGTGCACGGCGTCGATCCACGCTTCGCCACCGTCGATGTAGGCGTACCCGTCGACCAGGGACGCGCGCCCCATCCGCAGGGACTTCACCTCGGTGCCGGACAGGACCATGCCCGCTTCGTACGTGTCCTCGATGAGGTAGTCGTGCCGGGCGCGACGGTTCGTCGCGACGATCTTCTCCCCGCGTTCCTTCGCCATGACGACTCCTCTCGATGGTGACCGGTGCAGTGCGCTGCTCGGGTGGTTCCGCGCAGCCCTACAGACTAGTCAACACGAAGCGGGCGGCGCACCTTCCCGGCGCGCCGCCCGCTCGCGGATGCTGTGTACGTCAGACCTTCAGGTACCGGCGGATGGCGATCGACGCCGACGCCGCGGCGAGGAGCACCCCGATCACGATCACCGCGGGGACCACGATGGCCGCGTCCCCCATGCCGATGAACGCCGTGCCGGTGAAGCGCTCCGCCAGGAAGTTCCGGACGAAGAACCAGACCACGGCGGTGATCGCACCTCCGGCCAGGACGGCTCCGATGGCGGCGGCGATCACCCCCTCGAGCACGAACGGTGTCTGGATGAACCGGTTCGATGCACCGACGAGCCGCATGATGCCGAGCTCTCGCCGTCGACTGAACGCCGACAGGCGGATCGTCGTCGCGATGAGCAGCACCGCCGCCACGAGCATGAGCGCCGCGATGCCGATCGCCGTGTACGACGACGCGTTGAGCAGGTTGAAGATCGGCTGCAGGTACCCGCGTTGATCGACGACGCTCTGCACGCCGGCGACCTTCGACAGGCTCTCGACCAGGACGTCTGCCTGCGACGGGTTCTTCAGGTTCACCCAGAAGGTCTCGTTCAGGTACTCCGGCTTGACGAACTCCGTCGCGGCCGAGTCCTTGAACTGCTCCTTGAACCGGGTGAAGGCCTGGTCCTGGTTCTCGTAGTAGGTCTTCTCGATGTACGGCTTGAGCGTCGACGAGTCGAGCTGCGCCTGGACCTGCTCGCGCTGGTCGGCGGTGGCCTTCGCGCCGGTGCAGTTGCCCGTGGTGTCGGTGTCGGTGCACAGGTAGACGGCGACCTGCGCCCGGTCGTACCAGTACCCCTTCATCTGGTTGATCTGCATCTGGAGCAGGATCGCCGTGCCGACGAAGGTCAGGGAGATGAAGGTCACGAGGACGACGGAGACGACCATCGACGCATTGCGCCGCAGGCCCGAGCCGACCTCGGACATGACGAGCCCGAGCCTCATCGGATGAGCCCCGGGATCGTCTGGATGCCGGTGGTGTTGGACACGGTGCCTCGCTGGATCGGGACGGCCTGGGTCTGGTAGCCGCCGGACTGTTCGTCGCGCAGGACGGTGCCGTTCGAGAGCTCGATGACCCGCCGCTGCATCTGGTTCACGATGCTGGCGTCGTGCGTCGCCATCAGCACGGTGGTGCCTCCCTGGTTGATGCGTTCGAGGAGCGCCATGATGCCGGCGGACGTCGTGGGGTCCAGGTTTCCGGTGGGCTCGTCGGCCAGCAGGATCGCCGGCTTGTTCACGACGGCGCGGGCGATGGCCACACGCTGCTGCTCACCACCGGAGAGTTCGTGCGGCATGCGAGTGGCCTTGCCGGCGAGCCCGACGAGCTTCAGCACGTCGGTCACGGCCTCGCTGATGAAGCCCTTGCTCTTGCCGATGACCTGCAGCGAGAACGCCACGTTGTCGAACACGTTCTTGTTCGGCAGCAGACGGAAGTCCTGGAAGACCACCCCGAGGTTGCGGCGGAAGTACGGGACCTTCCGCGACGCCAGGGACCCGAGGCGCTGCCCGAGCACGTGGATCTGCCCGCTCGTGGGCTTCTCCTCCTTGAGCACGAGGCGCAGGAAGCTGGACTTGCCGGAACCGGACGCGCCCACGAGGAACACGAACTCGCCCTTGAGGATCTCGAGGGTGAGGTTGTCGAGCGCCGGACTCGGGTTGCCCGAGTAGACCTTGGTGACCTGGTCGAATTTGATCATGACCGGATCAGGGTAGGTCGCCCCGCTTGGAAAGCAAGCGAGGCGCGCGGCTCAGGAACCCCTACTCAGCAGCGGATTGCTTGCGCCAGCGGATGCCCGCGTTGATGAAGCCGTCCAGATCGCCGTCGAACACGGCTGAGGGGTTGTTCACCTCGTGCTCCGTCCGGAGGTCCTTGACCATCTGGTACGGCGCCAGGACGTAGGAGCGGATCTGGTCGCCCCAGCTCGCCGTGATGTTGCCGGCGAGTTCCTTCTTCTTCGCGTTCTCCTCTTCCTTCTTCAGGAGGAGCAGGCGCGACTGCAGCACGCGCATGGCGGCCGCACGGTTCTGGATCTGCGACTTCTCGTTCTGCATCGAGACGACGGTGCCGGTCGGGATGTGCGTCAGGCGCACCGCGGAGTCGGTCGTGTTGACGGACTGGCCGCCGGGGCCCGACGAGCGGAACACGTCGACGCGGATGTCGTTCTCGGGGATGTCGATGACGGCGGTCTCCGGCATGAGCGGGATGACCTCGACCGCGGCGAAGGACGTCTGGCGCTTGCCGGCGGCACCGAACGGCGACATCCGGACCAGGCGGTGGGTGCCGGCCTCGACCGACAGCGTGCCGAACGCGTGCGGGGCGTCGATCTCGAACGTCGCGGACTTGATGCCCGCCTCTTCGGCGTACGAGGTGTCCATCACGGTGGTCTTGTAGTTGTGCTGCTCGGCGTACCGGAGGTACATACGGAGGAGCATCTCGGCGAAGTCCGCCGCGTCGACGCCACCCGCGCCGGCGCGGATCGTGATGACCGCCGGACGGTCGTCGTACTCGCCGTCGAGGAGCGTCTGCACCTCGAAGTCGCCGATCATCTTCTGGATCGCCTTGAGCTCGGCGAGCGCTTCGTCGGCGGACTCCTGGTCGTCGCCCTCGTTCGCCATCTCGACCAGCACCTCGAGGTCGTCGATGCGCTGCTCGGTGTCGGTGATCTTCTTCAGCTCCGACTGGCGGTGCGAGAGCGCGCTCGTCACCTGCTGCGCGTGGTCGACGTCGTCCCAGAGGTCCTGGGCCCCGGCCTGCTCGCTGAGGTCGGCGATCTCACGCTGCAGGCGGTCGACGTCGACCACCGAGCGGATGTTGCCGAAGGTCTCGCGAAGGGCGGAGAGCTGCTCGGTGAAGTCCAGTTCGACCATGGTCATCGATCCTACCGGCGCGAGTCCGACTCGGCCGACCGGGGGTCAGTAGTCGATGTGCTCCGTCCGTCCCGACGACAGGGCACGAGTGGCCGCCTCGGCGATGGCCTGGGCCCTGAGCCCGTCCTCCAGGGAGACCGGCGGCTCGGATCCGGACTCGAGCGACGCGACGAAGGCGGCGAGCGTCGCGGCGTAGGTGGGCTGCACACGCTCGAACCAGCCGTCGTGGAGTCCGTCCGCGACGATCTGCCCATCGGTGTAACGAGCGACGTTCCCGCGGTGGTTCCGCCGCGACTCGACGAGTCCGGACGATCCCATGACCTCGATGCGCTCGTCGTAGCCGTAGCCGGTGCGCCGCACGCTGTCGATCTGCACGAGCGCGCCGGAGGGCATCGTGAGGGTCGTGACCGATGTGTCCACGTCGCCGAACTCGCGGATGGCCGGGTCGACGAGCGCCGAACCCGCCACCGCGACCGTCACCGGGTCCTCGCCGGTGATCCACCGCACGAGGTCGAAGAAGTGCACGGTCTGGTCGCGGAGCTGGCCGCCGGAGACCCGCAGGTAGTCGAGCGGCGGCAGGGACGGGCCGCGGGAGCTGAGCTGGACGAGTTCGACCGCACCGATCTCCCCCGTGGCGACGATCCGTTGCAGCTCGGCGTGGTCACGGTCCCACCGCCGGTTGAAGTCGAGCATCGCCGGCACGCCGCTGGCACGCACGTGCTCCACCACCGCGACCGCGTCGGCGTACCCGGCAGCGATGGGTTTCTCGCAGAGCACGGCGATCCCGGCGTCGGCGGCAGCGTGCAGGTGCTGCGCGTGGGTGTCGGTGGAGGAAGCGACGAAGACCGCGTCGACCTGCGCCGCATCGAACGCCTCGTCCTGGGTGAGCGCCCGCGTGCCGTGCCGTGCCGCCAGCGATGCAGCGCGGTCACGGTCGACGTCGTGGATCCCCACGAACTCGACGTCGGGGTGCGCTGCGAGGGACGCGGCGTGCACGGCGCCGATGAAGCCGGCACCGACGAGTGCGAAGCGTTGCGTCATGATCAGCCCACCAGGATCGCGGTCAGGTCGTGCATGGTGCGTGCGACGACGGCGGGATCCTGTTCGTTCGCCCGGTCGGAGAACATCTCGGTGACCCACCATCCGTCGTACCCGGTGGCCTTGATCGCGTCGACCCACTGCTGCAGCGGGATCGCGCCGCCACCGATGACGACGTTGCGGTGGACGGCTTGGTCGGGAACCGTCCGGTCGCGGTCCAGGTCGAACCCGTCCGACAGGTGGACGGCCTTGATGATGGACGCGGGCAACGCTCGGACCTCGGCGAGCGTGTCCCCGGTCGTCCAGAAGTGCCAGGTGTCGAGTGCGATCCCCACGTTGTCGCGCCCGGCCTCCTCGATGATGTCCAGCGCGTGCCGGCATCGGTTGAGGTGCGCCCAGGCGAGGGGCTCCAGGTAGACCTCGAGCCCGTGGTCCGCGGCGATGTCCGCCGCCAGACGGACGTTCGCACCGGTGATGCGGACCGCTGCGTCCTCGTCGAGTCCGAGCGTCGCCCGGTACCGGGTGTCGTCGTCAGCCAGCCGGCCAGCGCGGTGGTCACGGACGACGGCGGAATCGACCGGCCCGGTGCACAGCTGCACGATGGGCGCACCGACGGCGGTCGCCACACCGCACATCCGCTCGACCTCCGCGACGAAGTCGTCGCGACCGGCACCTTGACGCTCGATGTCGAGCACGGCACCGAGCCCCGTCACTTCGAGACCCTCGAGCAGTGGCGGCAGTGTCTGCACGTCGTAGCCGGCATCGAGGTACCGGTAGAGCTTCGGGCTCTGCAGCTCGATGCCGCCGTAGCCGGCTTCCTTCGCGAGGCGGACGTCCTGGACGACGTTGCCGTGGAACGTCGTCGTGACGTTCATGGAGATCTTCGGGGGCATCTGCGCTCGCTTCGTTGGACAGCACTGGAACAAACTGGACCGGTCCAGAATAGGACTAGCCTGCTCTCATGTCGAGACCGCACCACGCTCCGACCATCCGGGACGTCGCCGAGCGCGCCGGGGTCTCGAAGTCGCTGGTCTCACTCGCGCTCCGCGGCGACCCAGGAGTCAGCGACGCCCGTCGGGCGGCCGTCGAACGAGCAGTCGACGAACTCGGCTACCGACCGAACCGCGCAGCGAGGAGCCTCGGCGAGCAGCGGACGGGCACGGTCGGAGTGCTCCTGAACGACCTGCGGAACCCCTGGTTCGTCGACCTGCTCGCCGGACTCACCGCGACGCTCGACACCGTCGGACTGGCACCCATCCTGGTCGACTCGGCGACCACACGGCGCGTGGGCGGTTCGCCCGTGGACATGCTCCTGCGACAACAGGTGGACGGCATCGTCGTGGTCGGCACCACAGAGGACGACGCCGCGCTCCGTCGGGCGGTCCAGGAGGTCCCGGTGGTCCTCGCCGGGACGTACGAGCCTGACGACCTGCACGCCGACGTGGTCGTGAACGACGACCATGCCGGCTCTTCGATCGCGACAGAGCACCTCCTCGCGCTCGGACACACCCGGATCGGTCACCTCGTCGGCCCGGGGCGCGTCGGAGAGCTCCGCGAGCAGGGTTTCCGCGCGACCATGACCCGCCACGGTGCCGACGCCGTCGTGGTGCCGGCCGGCATGAGCGAGGAGAGCGGGTACGCGGCGGCCCGACGAGTCCTGGGCACGGCCGACCGTCCGACCGCGCTCGTGGCCTACAACGACCTCGTCGCCATCGGCGCGTTGTCCGCGGCCGACGACCTCGGCCTCGTCGTCCCGGACGACGTGTCCCTCGTCGGGTACGACGACACCTACCTCGGCAGCATCCGGCACATCTCGCTCACCACGGTCGACAACGGGACGTTCGCGATCGGGGCCCAGGCGGCACGATGGCTCGGTGAACGCGTGCAGGGGCGAGACCCGGAGCCGCGCGTGCACCGAGTACCGGTGTCACTCGTGGTGCGGCGCACCACGAGCGGTCCGAGACCGACGGACGGCGACCGCTGACGACGACGTCGCCGACGGTCCCGGGTCCCAGCGCGCCCGCCTGTCCGGCGCGCACCCGGAAGGCCGACCGGGAGGCCCGGCGCAGGTCCGTCCCGCTTGTCGCGGTCTTCCTCCGCACGCCTCGCACACCCGCCCCGGCCCCGTCATCCGGGCCTCCGGTGCGACCTGGCGATCGCGTACCGTCGCAGCCGCACGCCCCCGCGGCGCTCGGTCGACAGCAGGACGGCGTCGTAGTGCTCGAGCACCCCGATGGAGCCGTCGTTGTCATCGCGGCAGACGGCGATCACCGGGTCGATCCCGACGCGCGATGCGTGCGCGAGCACCTGGCCCAGCGCCCAGGTCGCCACGCCTCGGCCCCTCGCCGAGGGGCGGATCCCGTACCCGACGTGGCCGAACCGCTGCACGCCGGCCGCGTCTCCCGGCGCCCGGAGTGCGATCCCGCCCAGGACGCGGCCGTCCTCGACGATCCACCAGAGGGCCCCGGGTCTGGCGTGCAGTCGGCCGACCCAGGTGCGGAACCCGTCCTCGTCGCCGACGTCGTCCTGGGCGGTGATCCCGAATCCGTCCTCGTGCACACCCGGCCCCCACTCGGCATGCGCTTCGGCCCACGCCTCGTACAACGCCGTCTGCGGCCTCACCAACTCGAGCATGTCCAAGTATCACAACGAAGCGGGTCGGTGGCGATCCCCTCGTGCGGATTCGACCGCAGTCGCTTCCGGGGTCGCACGCGCGACCCGCACCGACCGTGACCCGTAGAGTCGAGAGACTCTCGACGTCAGGACCCGAACGATGACCAGCCCCGCAACCGACCCAGCCGGAGCCGAGCGGTGGGCAGCCGCCGCCCGGCTCGCCGACGGCCAGAGTGACGACGGGCTCCGCCGCCGCCGGACCCGCGTGTTCGTGTGGGCGGGGGCACTCGTCCTGGTGTCGTGGGCGGTCGGGGTGGTCCTGGCACTGGTGCTGGTGCCGGCCACCGGGAGCAGCCACGCGAGTGGCGGCGATGGCGTGCAGCTGCTCGTCCAGCTCCTGCTGTTGCTGCTCGGGCTGGTCGTCGGCATCGTCGGTTTCGTGTGGGCCTTCCGCTCCGGTCACTACGTCACTCGCTGGCGATCGGTGAGCAGCCCGCTCTCCCGCGCGGAGCAGCGGTCGGTGCGGCGTCAGATCGCCGGCAAGGAGCCGATCGACGACGAGCACGCGGACATCGTCGCCGCGGTGGCCGCGCAGAACCGTCGAGCCACGCTCGGGATCCTGCCGATCTTCGGCGCCGTGATGCTGTTCGCCGCCTCGACGGCGGTGAGCACGGACAGTCTGCCCATCAAGCTGATCGAGCTCGTCGCGTCGTTCGCGGTGGTGCTCGGGGTCGTGCAACTGGCCGTGCAGTACCGACGAGCCGGGCGGTTCCTCTCGGAGCGCCCCGTCAGCTGACGTCGTCCGGCTGGCCGCCCGCACCGCTCGACCGTCGGCGGCGTCGGCTCCTCAGGACCAGCAGGAGACCGACCAAGGACGCGGCGCTCCCGAGGAACACCCCCGCCCCGACCCACGTCGTGACGGACGTGCCGTGCCCGAAGAGCGCGTTGATGAGCATGCCGAGTCCGACAGCCACGCCGGTGAGCAACACCGCGCAGGTCGGTTCGAGCCACGGAGGCGACAGGAGCGACCGTCGGTCGACCGGGAGGCCGCGGTCCAGTCGAGCACGCGCAGCTCGCTCGCGGTCCTGGATCGTGATCCCGATCATCGGCCCCCAGAACGCCACCGTGGCCTGGCTGCCGCCGGGATCGACCAGGATCAGGATCGCCAGCGTCGCCACCGCACCGCCGAGGTACCACCAGGGGAAGACCCGACGGATCGGGACGGCCCAGCGGCTGTCCCGCCGGGTGCCGTTCCGCGGACGGTGCTCACCGCTGGTCGTGGCCACGGTCAGCGCTCCCGGCGCAGCCCTCGGATGAGCAGGGCGGTGCACACCAGCATGGTGCCGGAGACCAGCACCGCGGCCCCGAGGACGGCCGTCGGCGTACTTCCTGCGGACACGAGCAGCACGATCCCGATGAGCGCGAGCGGAGCACCGACGAGCAGACCCACCAGGTCGGCACTGCCCTGTGGTTTCGGAGTGGTCACGGGCTCAGGCTACCGGCGGACGTGCGTCCACCTCGTCGCTCCCGGTGAGCACTTCAGCAGTGCCGTCACCCACCCGAGACCGCGCGACCGCCAGTGCCTGCTCAGCCGACGCGAGGAGCACCGGATCACTGGCCTGTCTGAGCGCGACGGCGAATGTGAAGTCCTCGACGGCACGGTCGACGTTCCCGGCTGCGAGCAGCGCCTTGCCTCGGTGTTGCCGCATCGTGGCCTCGCGAGTCGTGCCGATGCACTCGGCGACGAGGAGGTCATACTCGCGCACTGCAGCGCGAGTGTGGCCGAGGTCACGGTGGCAGTCGGCCCGCAATGCTCGGACACGCTGCGTCGAGGTGACCCGTTCGAGGCGACGAAGCGCATCACCCGCCTTGCCGGTCCACAGCAACTCGATCTCCTCACGGAGCGGGTCGTCTGCCAATCCTGCGCGGAACGCAGCGAGGTCGGTGATGACCGGACGGAGATCGGCGGACCGGATTCGCCATCCGGGGCCGCCCTCGACGTCGTGCGTGGTGCCCGTCCCCCGGGGGTGCGGCGTTCGAGGTTCCGGGATGCACGCCGTCACGGTCGTCCCTTGCGGAACGGAAACCGGAACGACCGTCGCCGAACCGCCACGGGCCGAGGCCCTTCTGCCAATCGCGTCAGCTCCACACGCAGGTCCGCATCAACGGTCGGCACCCCGACACCCGGGTGCCGAGGGAACGGGTTGCCCTCGATCCCGAGCACGGTCAGTGCGGCGTGGGCGTGCCCGGATGCCGACTCCGGGGCACCCAGTCGGCTCGCGACGCGGGCCCGCGCTGTCAGGTACCGGACGACGCGATCGCGGAAGAACGCCGTCCTCCGGATCGAGTCCTCGGCGCCGGCGAGCAGTGCGTCCGCCTCGGCGAGCGACGAGGGATCGCCGAGCTGCAGGAGCACCTCGGCCAGGAGGACCTCCGACATGCCGGTGGTGAACGAGTCGGAGCCGCACTCGGCGATGCGCCGGAGGACGCTCCAGTACTCGTCAGCGGCGTCACGCAGACGTCCCGACAACGCCAGCGACATCGCGAGCACCTCCCCGCCGTCGTTCACGCGCGCCTGCGACCCGCCGACGGCCTCGATCTCCGCCATGAACCGGACGAGCAGCCCCCGACCGACCTCGCGGACGCCCTCGTCTGCCTCGCCCTGCAGGGCGAGGGTCGCCCCCTGGATGCGGATGTACTCGAGCCTGGACGATCTCGCACGTGCGAGCTTCGCTTCGAACGCCGCAGCGATCTCGTCGTTCCACTCGGTCGAGCGGTACCAGTTGTCGTCCCGTGGCGGTCGGACGCGCGCTGGACGGCGGACGTCCTCTGCGTCGTGTACGTCGTCCGGCCCCGGCACCACGAGCAGCAGTATGCCCTGGAAAGGGACCGGCGTCAGCGTCGCAGCCGAGATCGCCGGTGTCCCACCCAGGCGCAACCCGCAACGACTGCGCCGGAGTCAACCACTACCGCCCGAGCAGCGGCTCCCTCGACGCCATCCCCGCGGCACCGGCTCGAGCGACGGCATCGGGCAGCGCCGTCAGGAACGCGTCGACGTCGGCATCGGTCGTCGTGTGGCCGAGCGTGATCCGGAGCGCACCACGGGCGTCCTGCTCCGACAGTCCCATCGCGAGCAGCACGTGCGACGCCTCGGGCACGCCGGCCTGGCACGCCGACCCGGTCGAGACCGCGACCCCGGCGGCGTCGAGCAGGAACAGGAGCGAGTCGCCCTCACACCCGGGGAACGTGAAGTGCGCGTTGCCCGGCAGCCGGTCGACCGGGTCCCCCATCAGCACCGCTGACGGCACGGCCGCACGGACCCCGGCGACCAGGCGGTCCCGCAGGGCGACGAGCGACGGGTGCGGCATCGGCTCGGCGACGACCGCGCTGGCCGCGACACCGAAGGCCGCAGCCGCCGGGGCGTCCTGGGTGCCGCTCCGCACCTGCCGCTGCTGCCCACCGCCGTGGATGAGGGGTTCGACGGTGGCCTTCCGCCCGAGCACGAGTGCACCGATGCCGACGGGCCCGCCGATCTTGTGCGCGGAGACGCTGAGGGCGTCGAGGCCGGACCCGGCGAACGACACCGGCACCTGCCCGTAGGCGGCGACCGCGTCGCTGTGCACGGGCACGCCGGCGGCGTGCGCGAGCTCCACGATCCGTGACACGGGCTGGATGGTGCCCACCTCGTTGTTCGCCCACAGGAACGTGACCAGGGCGACGTCCGAGGCGTCGGCGAGTCGCGCCTCCAGTCCGGCGAGGTCGACGCGACCCTGCGCGTCCAACGGGACCACGTCGATGACAGCGCCCTCATGCGTCTCCAGCCAGGTCAGGGTGTCGACGGTGGCGTGGTGCTCGCCGCCCGGGACGACGATGCGGGGCCGCTGGCGGTCGCGCTGGCGAGCCCAGAACAGGCCCTTCACGGCGAGGTTGATGCTCTCGGTGCCGCCGGAGGTGAACACGACCTCCACCGGGTCGGCGTCGAGCGAGCGGGCGACGGCGGCGCGGCCGTCCTCGAGCAGCATCTTGGCGCGCTGACCGGCGCTGTGGATGGACGACGGGTTGCCGACGGTGCCCAGGGCATCGGTGAAGGCGGCGAGCGCCTCCGGCAGGATCGGCGTCGTCGCGGCGTGGTCGAGGTAGACCGACAAATGCACCCCCTGGATCGAGCAGTGTCCAGGATACGCGCCGGTCCTCGTACCCTTGTCGCGTGCACGAGACAGCGATCGACCTGACGCCGGGGTTCTCCCTGGGCGGGACCGTCCCCCGGTTCACCCTGCGGTCCGCGACGGCGACGGACGTCGTCCTGGTCGTGGCGAGCGCGGGGAGCGCCGACGGAGCCGACCCCTCCGACGTGCGGCCGACGCGGTACCCGCTCGAGCGCGTGCCGGACACGGACGTGTGGACCGGCGAGGTCCCCGGGGTCGTGCCCGGCGACCGCTACCACCTGCTCGTGGACGGGCCGGTCGGGCCGCGGCACGAGTTCGACCCGACGCGTCCGCTGCTCGACCCGTACGCGCGTGGCATCCTGCCGACCGGCGACGACGAGGCGGCCGGCCCCCGATGGACCAGCGTGGTCGTCGACGACGCGTTCGACTGGGGCGGCGTCGTGAAGCCGCAGGTCCCGCTCGACCGTGCCGTCGTCTACGAGGCGAACGTCCGCACCCTGACGGCCGCGAACCCGCACCTGCCGGAGCACCTGCGCGGCACGTACGCCGGGGTCGCCCACGAGAGCACGATCGCGCACCTGCACCGCATCGGCGTCACGACGCTCGAGTTGCTGCCCGTGCAGGCGTTCGACACCGAGCGGTGGCTCCGCGACGCCGGCCGGCAGAACGCCTGGGGCTACAACACGCTCGGGTTCTTCGCCCCGCACGCCGCGCACGCCTCGGCACCGGCGCAGCAGGAGGGCGCCGACGCCGTCCTGCGCGAGTTCAAGGGCATGGTCCGGCTGCTGCACGAGGCCGGCATCCAGGTCGTCCTGGACGTCGTCTACAACCACACCGCGGAAGAGGGCCTGGGCGGTCCGACGACGAGCCTGCGCGGCATCGACGGCGCGAACCGCTACCGCTGGGCGCAGACCGACCCGCCCCGTCGGGACACCTACTACGACACCACCGGGTGCGGGAACACGCTCGACACCTCGGTCGAGGCGACGGCGGACCTCATCGTCGACAGCCTGGTGTACTGGGCGCGCGAGGTGCAGGTCGACGGGTTCCGCTTCGACCTGATGGCCGCCCTGGCCCGCGACGGCGAGCACCGGTTCGACCCGTCGCACCCGCTGCTCGAGCGCATCCGGAACCACCCGGACCTGCAGGACACCCTGGTGGTCGCCGAGCCATGGGACGTCGGCCCGGACGGCTGGAAGACCGGGGAGTTCGGCGCGGCCGGGCACCGCACGAGCGAGTGGAACGACGGGTTCCGCAACACGGTCCGCCAGTTCTGGCTCACCGACATCGCCGAGGAGCGCCGCACCGGCCTGCCGCAGACCGGGATCGGTGCGCTCGCCGGAGCCCTGACCGGGTCGCGTCACGTCTTCGGCGCCGATCGCGGCCCGCTGGCGAGCGTCAACTTCGTCACCGCGCACGACGGCTTCACCCTGCTCGACCTGGTGTCGTACGACGGCAAGCACAACGAGGCCAACGGCGAGGACAACCGCGACGGCTCGAACGACAACCGCTCGTTCAACCACGGCATCGAGGGCGACACCGCCGACCGCGGGGTCCGCGCCGCGCGCGGCCGGTCGATGCGCAACCTGGTGGCGACCCTGATACTCTCCGCCGGGGTGCCGATGCTCACCGCCGGCGACGAGCGGAGCCGCACGCAGCACGGCAACAACAACGCCTACGTGGTGTCCGACGACCTGACCCCGGTGGACTGGTCCGACGACGAGGACGCCGAGACGATGACCGAGGCCGTCGCCGCGCTGGCCCGGTTCCGGCAGGCGCACCCGTCGCTCCGCCCCACCCGCTTCGGCGTCGAGGGGCAGGAGACCCCCGGGGCCTCGCGGATGTCCTGGTACGGGCCGGACGGGCACCCGATGACCATCGAGGGCTGGGACCAGCCCGTGCACCGCGCCCTGCAGTACTTCGTCGAGTCGACGCCCGAACACGAGCCCTTCGACCGCGTCCTGGTGGTCGTGCACGGCAGCGGCCGCACCCGAGACCTGACCCTGCCGGTGCGCGAGGACGTCCTCGGGTACCGCCTGGCCTGGTCGAGCGAGAAGCACCGCGACCACGAGCGCCTCCGTCCCGCCGGACAGGTCTTCACCGCCTACGGCCCCGGCATCCACCTGTTCGAGGTGGCGTAGCGCCGAGCAGGCGGGTGCGGCCCGGCGTCGTGACCGGGTGGCGGACGGGAGGCCCGTGGCGGCCCCGCCACGGGCCTCCCGTCCGGTCCTCAACAGGCTCCACGGCGCGCCCGGCCCTCCACAGCGGGCCGATTCCGGGGAACGCGGAGCCGCTCGCCGGGTAGCGTCGCTTCCGTGGCCACCGCAGACCGACCCCGCCGCCCGAAGATCGGGCGCATCCCGATCACCGAGCTCGCCCCGAGGACGCCGAACGGCTTCCCCGGCAAGGCATTCGACGGCGAGGTGATCACGTTCGGTGCAACCGTCTTCCGAGAAGGACACGGCATCATCGGCGCCGACCTCGTCCTCGAACGCCCAGACGGTGGAACCCGCACCGTCCCCATGACCCTCGGTGCCCCCGGCACCGACCGCTACGAAGCCACCGTGCAGGTCGACCACGTCGGCGTCTGGACGTGGCACGTCGAGTCGTACTCCGACGACTGGGCGAGCTGGCTGCACGGCGCACGCCTGAAGATCGCGGCCGGCGTCGACACCGAGGCGACCCTGCTCGACGGTGCCGTGCTGCTCGACCGGCTGGCCGAGGAGACCGACTCCCCCGCCGCCACCCGTGCCGCCGCACGCGTCCGCGACACCGACCTCGACCCGGCCGAGCGCCTGGCCGCCGTCGACGACCCGCGGATCGTCGCCGAGGTCGAGGAAGCCCCGCTCACCTCGCTCCGGACCCACTCCGCCACGCAACTGCTCGACGTCGAACGCACCCGCGCCGGCGTCGGTGCCTGGTACGAGTTCTTCCCCCGCTCGGAAGGCGCGAAGAAGAACCCCGACGGCTCCTGGAAGAGCGGCGACTTCCGCACCGCGGCCCGCCGGCTGCCCGCCGTTGCCCGGATGGGCTTCGACGTCATCTACCTGCCGCCGATCCACCCCATCGGCACCACCGCCCGCAAGGGGCCGAACAACACGCTCACGCCCGGGCCGAACGACCCCGGCAGCCCTTGGGCGATCGGCTCCCCCGAGGGCGGGCACGACGCGATCCACCCCGACCTCGGCACCGAGGACGACTTCCGCGACTTCGTCGAGACGGCGAAGAACACCGGTATGGAGGTCGCGCTCGACTTCGCGCTGCAGTGCTCCCCCGACCACCCCTGGGTCACCCAGCACCCGGAGTGGTTCACGCAGCGGGCCGACGGCTCCATCGCGACCGCCGAGAACCCGCCGAAGCGCTACCAGGACATCTACCCGATCCAGTTCGACACCGACCCCGAGGGCCTGGTCACCGAGGTCGAGCGTGTCCTGCGCCACTGGATCGACTTCGGCATCCGGATCTTCCGCGTCGACAACCCGCACACCAAGCCGCTCTGGTTCTGGGAACGGGTCATCCGTGAGATCCGCGACGAGCACCCCGACACCGTGTTCCTCGCCGAGGCGTTCACCCGCCCGGCGATGATGCGCGCGCTCGCCGAGGCCGGGTTCCAGCAGTCGTACTCGTACTTCACCTGGCGCAACACGAAGGACGAGATCGAGGACTACTTCACGGAGCTCTCGCACGAGACGAGCGACTACCTGCGCCCCAACCTCTTCGTGAACACGCCCGACATCCTCACCGAGTACCTGCAGTTCGGCGGCCGTGCCGGCTACAAGGTGCGCGCGGCACTCGCCGCCACCGGTGCGCCGACGTGGGGCATGTACGCCGGGTACGAGCTGTTCGAGGACGTCGCCCGTCCGGGCTCGGAAGAGAACATCGACAACGAGAAGTACGAGTACAAGCCGCGTGACTTCGCCCTGGCCGAGGCCGAGGGCGCGTCGCTCGCGCCGTACGTGACGATGCTCAACCGCCTCCGGGCGGCGCACCCCGCGCTGCGACAGCTGCGGAACCTGCACGTGCACGCCGCCGAGGACCCGGCGATCGTCGTCTACTCGAAGCACCTGTCGGGCGAGTACATCCGGTCAGGGCGCCCCGACACCGTGATCGTGGTCGCCAACGTCGACCCGCACTCCGCCCGTGAGACCACCGTGCACCTGGACCTCGCCGCACTCGGTCTGCCGACCGAGGGCCTGTTCGACGTCCGTGACGTCGTGACCGGTCAGCGCTGGACCTGGAGCGCGTCGAACTACGTCCGCCTGGACGCGTTCCAGGAGCCCGTGCACCTGCTCGTCGTGGAAGGACCCCACCGATGACCCCCGAACCGACCGACCCCACGAAGCGCGGACCGGCCGTCCCGCCGGTGCCGCCTCCGCCGCCGGCCGTGCCGCGGTACGAGCCGAAGGTGTCCGCGCCCGACGAGGACCTGCCCGGCGCTCCGCCGGCGCAGCGCGAGGCGCCCGACCGCGGCGTGGCGGAGTCCGCCACGCTCGCCGGGCACCCCGCCGACCCGACGCACCCGCGGCAGCCGCCCGTCGCAGCCGCCTCGACTTCCGACTCCCCGACGGCCCCGACCGGCGGCGCTGCACCCGTGGTCCGTCCGGCCTCCGTCGACGCGCCCGTCGCCCCCAGCGCCGCTGCTCCGGCGCCGACTGCTGCCTCGGCTCCGGCCGCCTCCGGTACGGCCACCGATCCGCGTCCGGCTCCGATTGAGGACTGGCTGCGTCTGCAGGTGGCCGAGGGCCGCTGGTCCCAGCCGCACGACGTGCTCGGCCCGCACCCGGTCGACGGTGGCACCAGCGTCCGCGTCGTCCGGCACCTGGCCCGCGCGGTGCGCCTCGTGCGCCCCGACGGCGACGACATCGAACTCACGCACGAGGGCGACGGGCTCTGGGCCGGCGCCACTGCCGAGACCCTCGGTCGCTACCGCGTCGAGTCGGAGTACGACTACGACGAGTCCACGGACGAGGACGACGCCACCTGGACCACCGACGACGCGTACCGGTTCGCCCCGACGCTCGGCGAGCTCGACCTGCACCTGTTCGGCGAGGGCCGTGACGAGCAGCTCTGGCATCACCTCGGCGCACACGCCCGCACGGTCGACGGTGTCGACGGTGTCGCGTTCGCCGTCTGGGCACCCCGGGCCACCGCCGTCCGCGTGATCGGCGACTTCGAGGGCTGGGAAGGCCGCACCACCGCGATGCGCCGTCTGAGCGACCTCGGCGTCTGGGAGCTGTTCTGGCCCGGCGCCGTCGTCGGACAGCGCTACAAGTTCCAGATCCTCACCGACTCCGGCTGGGTGGAGCGGGCCGACCCGTTCGCCCGCGAGGCCGAGATCGCGCCCGCCACGGCGTCCGTCGTCACCGAGTCCACGTACACGTGGTCCGAGGGCGACGCCGCGTGGATGGAGCGCCGCGCACAGACCACCACGCACGACGCCCCGATGAGCGTCTACGAGGTGCACCTCGGCTCGTGGCGCCCCGGCCTGTCGTACCGCGAGGTCGCCGACCAGCTCATCGGGCACATGGAGTACACCGGCTTCACCCACGTGGAGTTCCTGCCGCTCGCCGAGCACCCGTTCGGCGGGTCGTGGGGCTACCAGGTCACCGGGTACTACGCACCGACCGCACGCTTCGGTTCGCCGGACGACCTGCGCTACCTGATCGACCGCCTGCACTCCGCGGGCATCGGCGTGATCATGGACTGGGTCCCCGGGCACTTCCCGAAGGACGAATGGGCCCTCGGGCGCTTCGACGGCTACGCGCTGTTCGAGCACCCGGACCCCCGCCGCGGCGAGCAGCTCGACTGGGGCACCTACGTGTTCGACTTCGGACAGCCGCAGGTGCGCAACTTCCTGGTCGCGAACGCGCTGTACTGGTTCGAGGAGTTCCACATCGACGGCCTGCGGGTCGACGCGGTGGCCTCGATGCTGTACCTCGACTACTCCCGCACAGACTGGCTGCCGAATATCCACGGCGGCCGCGAGAACCTCGACGCGATCTCGTTCCTGCAGGAGACGAACGCGACGGCGTACAAGCGCTACCCCGGCATCGTCATGATCGCCGAGGAGAGCACCTCGTGGCCGGGCGTGACCCAGCCGACGAGCGCCGGCGGACTCGGCTTCGGGCAGAAGTGGAACATGGGCTGGATGCACGACTCGCTCGAGTACGTGCAGCGCGACCCCGCGTACCGCAGCTACCACCACGACGAGATCACCTTCTCGTTCGTCTACGCGTTCAGCGAGCAGTTCACCCTGCCGATCAGCCACGACGAGGTCGTGCACGGCAAGGGCTCCCTGTACGGCAAGATGCCCGGCGACGAGTGGCAGAAGCTCGCCAACGTGCGTGCGTACCTGGCGTTCATGTGGGCGCACCCCGGCAAGCAGCTGCTCTTCATGGGCCAGGAGTTCGCGCAGCCCGCCGAGTGGTCCGAGGCGAAGGGCCTCGACTGGTGGCTCCTCGACCAGCCCGGGCACCGCGGTGTGCAGGACCTCGTCGCGGAGCTCAACCGCGTGTACAAGGACTCCCCGGCGCTCTGGACGCACGACTCGACGGCCGACGGCTTCGAGTGGCTCGAGGGCGGCGACGCACCGCACTCGACCCTCGGGTTCCTGCGGAAGGACGGCGACGACCGGGTCGCGGTGTTCGTGAACTTCTCCGGCGTGCCGGTGGAGCGTCGCTTCGGGCTGCCGACCGCCGGCGAGTGGCACGAGGTGCTCAACACCGATGCTGCCGAGTACGGCGGCTCCGGAGTCGGCAACCTCGGCGTCGTCACCGCCGAGGACACCCCGTGGGCGGGCCGCCCCGCCTCGGCGCACCTCGTGGTGCCGCCGCTCGGTGCCGTCTGGCTCAAGCTCGCCCAGTAGCCCGGCCAGCGTCCGCGACGCGACCGACGGACAGACGGGAGGCCCGGTGCCAGCTGGCACCGGGCCTCCCGTCTGTCTCGTGCCGGGCGAGCGGTTGCGCTCGAGACGCCGTCGTGTCCTCGAGACGCCCCCGAGACGCCGAGACGCCGCCGGATTCGGCGGCGTCTCGGCGTGACGACGGCGTCTTCTTCGCCGTACGGACCCCGCAGGTCTAGTACAGGGCGTTCGCCAGGCGGCGACGCGCCGCGACGACGCGCGGGTCCTCGCTGCCGATGAGCTCGAAGTACTCGACGAGCCGGACGCGCAGGGCCTCACGGTCCTCGCCGAACACCGTCGGCACCAGGTCCAGGAGACGTCCGAAGGCGTCGTCGACGTGCCCACCGGAGATGTCGAGGTCGGCGACCGCGAGCTGCGCCTGGACGTCCTGCGGGCCGGCGGCAGCGGCCGCACGGATCTCGTCGGCCGTCCGGCCGTTCAGCCGGTCGAGCAGCGAAACCTGTGCGAGCCCGGCCACGGCCATCTGGTCGTGCGGGTCCTGCAGGATCGCGGTCTTGTACTCCTCGATCGCGGTGGCGTAGTCGCCCTGCTCGATCGCGTCGTACGCGGCTTGGTGGTGCGGCGGGAGCGGCTCCGGCTCCGGTTCGCCCTGCTCAGCGTCGACCTCGGTCGCAGCGCCGTCGACGGTCACGCGACCGGCCACGCCGTTCTGCTCGGCGGCCTGGAGCACCTGCTCGTAGACGTCGCGGACCTGCGCCTCGGGCAGTGCCCCGACGAAGAGCCCGAGCGGGCGTCCACCGATGACGGCTGCGACGGTCGGGATCGACTGCGCCTGGAACGCCTGCACGAGCTGGGGGTTCGTGTCGGCGTCCACCTTGGCGAGCACCACGCGGCCGTCGTACTCCGCGGTGAGCTGCTCGAGGATCGGCGAGAGCTGCTTGCACGGCCCGCACCACTCGGCCCAGATGTCGACGATGACCGGGACGACGTTCGACAGCTCCAGGACGTCCTGGAACGTCGCGTCGGTGACGTCGATCACGAGCGACGGGACGGTCAGGTCGGCACCGTTCCCGGCGCCGGCCTCGGTGCCGGGAACGGCTCCGCCGGCGGAACCCGCCGGGGCGGGAGCACCGGACGGCTGGGGCGGCCGCTGTGCGCGGTCGACGAGGGACGACAGGTCCACGGCTCCGCGGAGCCCGGACGGGGTCGGGGGGATGTTGCTCATTGCACCTCACTCGCTGCGGTCAGGCCCTGTGTGAACCCGAGCAGGACCACTTTGCCATCCGAGGCGACCGGCGGCACGTAGAAGAGCAGCTGGACGCTGTAGGTCGCGCTGATGCCCTTCTTGCTCGTGTCCACGCCGGACAGCGCCTTGACGGCACCCTCGGTGTTCACCTCGGCGCCCGACGCGGTCGGGGTCACCTTCTCGATCTCGTCCAGGTCGGCGGAGACCAGGGCGCCGGCATCGTCGGTCGCGATCGCGACGGCGGAGTCGGCGGGCACCTCGGACGAGTACTCGATCTTCGCCGTGTCCGGCAGGGCCTTGGCCTTCTTGTCCTTGTACGCCTTGCCGATGGTGGTGCGGAGCGCATCGCCCTCGGTCGCGAACAGGTCGGCGTACTCGCTGGCGGTGTCCTTCGACAGGATGTCGCCGTAAGCGGTCGCGACCTGGTCGGGCTGGATCGTCAGGAGCTTCGACTCCGGCGCGAGCAGGGCGGCACCGATCGTCGTCGGGGCGAGGCTCGGGATCTTCGCGTCGGCCTCGAGCGAGACGTCGTACGCCACCTTGTAGGGATCGCGGGCGGTGTCCTGCACCAGGGTCAGGGCCTGCGGCGCAGACTTGGCGTCACAGTCCTCGGCGACGATCGTGAAGACCGTTCGGGGCCAGGTGTCGGTCTGCTGCGGCAGCGCGACGCACACCTGCGCGGCCGAGATCGCCGGCGGTGCCTTGACGTCCGAGTCCTTGCCGCGGATCGAGTAGTTCGCCAGACGGAGGTCGAGCGCCGCTCCGGAGAACCGGGTCCGGACCAGGTCACGGTCGCGCGCCCCGTCGGCCTGCTTCGCGACGGCGGCGGTGCGCTGCACGATGCGGGTGATCTGCTGCTTGGTCGCAGCCGTCGGCTCGGTCGTCTCAGCAGCCCCCGTGGCGGTGGCCGTCGGGGTCGGCGTGGCGAGCGACGGGTCGCCGCCCTGCGGCCAGTAGTCCGAGGAACAGCCGGCGAGGGTCAGGGCACCGACGAGCAGCACCGGGACGCCGATGAGGGCGCGCGTGCCGCGACGACCGCGGCGCGGTACCTGCGCTCCGGCGGCGGCTGCTCGACGGGACGCGCGCACCCGCGGCGGGCGGCTGCCACCACTGCGACGGCGGGGACCGCGCCCACGGCGCTGGTGCAGGAAGGCGAGGACGAGCAGCACGAGGCCTCCGAGGACGAACACGCCGCCGGCCACGAGCAGCGGACCGACCGCCGGCGTCGCGGTGTCCTGCGGCCAGGTGACGGACACGTCGCTCGGCGCTGCGGCCTTGCCGTCGCTCACGACGAGGACCGAGACGTCCTGCGGCAGGCGGACGGTGAACTGCCCGGCGCCGTCGTACTCCTGGTACCAGAGGTCACTGCCCTTCGGCGAGGGGACGCTGGTCTCGCTGCCCGAGGTCGACCCGACCAGCGAGCCCTTCTCGGCGTCGAAGCGGAGCGTGGTGTGCTCGGCGTCACCGATCCAGGCGTCGACGTCGGCGGTCTTGCCGTAGGCCGCGAAGACCTTGCCGGAGCCGGACACGTTGATGCGCTGGTAGCCGGGGTTGGCGTTGAGCGTCGTCCCCGGGATCACGGTCACCGGGGCGGAACTGGTCGTCGAGCTCTCGGCCACGAGCGAGGACGGCGGCGCGAACACGGTCCGCTGTCCCACCGCCAGCGCCACGAGCAGCAGACCGATGACGAAACTGACGATCGCCAGGACGAATCGCACGAACTCTCTCCCTACCGCGCCGGGGGTGGGGATGTCGGCGCGCGAATCAGCGACTCAGGATAGCGAGCAACGCTGGACAGCGCATCAATCCGCGCTGTCGCCGGACTCAGACGACCCGCTCCGGCCGCCACTACAATCGACCGCGGGCCGATCCGGGCCCTCCGCCGAGCACCCAGGAGCGACACGTGGCGAACGACGAGGCCGAGTTCGGGACCGAGCTGCGGGGGTACCGCCGCGACGAGGTGGAGCGTTCGCTGAACGACCTGCGCCGCGAGCTCATCAAGTCGAACAACGACCGCGCCGACGCCGCGAAGGAGATCCGTCTCCTGCAGGCCCGGGTCTCCGAACTGCAGGGCGAGCTCGACGAAGCCGGCACCCCCACGTACAGCGGTCTGGGCACCCGCCTCGAGTCCACCCTGCGTGTGGCCGAGGAGCAGTCGACCCGCCTCATCAGCCAGGCGGACATCGACGCCCAGCGCCTCCGGGCCTCGAGCCGTTCCGAAGCCGAGCGCACCGTCCGCGAGGCCCAGGAGGAAGCGCGCGACACCCTCGAGGACGCCCGCACCCGCGCCACCAACGAACTGACCCGCGCCCGCGCCGAGGCCGCCGACACCGTCGAACGTGCCCGCGCCGAGGCCGGTCTGCTCACGCAGGACGCCCGCAACGAAGCCGCCGCGATCCGCGGGGCCGCCGTGACCGAGGCCGCCGAGGTCCGTTCCGTCGCCATCCGCGAGACGAACGCGCTGCGCGCCCAGGTCGAGCACGAGGTCGCCGAGCTGCGCGAGATCGCACAGCGCGAGTCCGCCGACGCCCGCACCGCCGCCGCCGAGCTCGACCGCGAGACCGAGCACCGCCGTTCGGTCTTCGAGGCCGACCACGCCCGCCGCACCGAGGACCTCGACCGCGAGGAGACGACCCGACGCGAGGCCCTCGAGCGCGAGGTCACCGAGGGCCGCGCCGCCTGGCACCGCGAGCGTGACGAGGAGCAGCAGGCACACGCGCTGGCACTCGAGACCGGTCGCGCCGAACTCGAGTCCGAGGTCACCCGCCGCCGCGCCGAGCTCGACACCGAGGTCGCCGACCGCCGCCGCGAGCTCGACGAGGAACTCGCCGCCGCCCGCGCCGAGTGGGACCGCGAACTCGCCGCAGCCCGCACCGCACTGGAGCAGGAGATCGAGGCGGCCCAGGCGCAGCTCCGCGTCGACGAGGAGCAGACCCGCGTCGAGAACGCGCGCCTGGTGCAGGAGACCGCCGACCGGATCGCCCGTGAGCTCGAGGAGCACGACGCCCGGATCACGCAGGAGCGCGCCGAGGCCGACGCGGCAGCCGAGCGTGCCGTCCGGGAGCACGAGAACGCCATCGCCGCTCGACGCGAGCGCGAGCACGCCGAGGTCGACACCGAGATCGCCGACCGCCGCACCGCCGAGCTCGGGGTGCTCGAGGCCGAGCGCACCGCCCTGCGGCAGGAGATCGACACCGCACGCGCCGCCCTGGTCAAGGAGCGCGACGAGGTCCGTGCCGAGATCGCCCGGGAGCGCGACGAGGCCCGCACGACGCTCGAGTCGGAACTCGCGTCCCGCCGCGACGACGCCGAGCAGGACTACCTGCGGAAGCACCACGAGACGGTGACCGAGACGCAGAAGTACCTGGACGAGGCCAACCTGCAGCTCGCCGAGGCCACGCGCCGCGCGACCGAGGCCCGCGAACGCGCCGAACGCCTGCAGCAGGAGGCCGACGACCTCGAGCGCACCAGCACGGCCGAGGCCCAGGAGCACGCCCGCACCATCGTCGCCGACGCGCAGGACCGCGTGCACCGGATGGTCGCCGACGCCGAGGAGCGCACCGCCGGCGTCATCGCCGAGGCCGAGGACCGCCTGGCGGCGATCCGCACCGAACGCGAAGCCGTCGCGGGCTACCTCGAGAACCTCCGCGGGGTCCTCACGAACGCCACGGGCCTGCTCGGCACGGCACCCGCCGCGGCGTCCACTGCGGACGCTGCCGACGACGTGGACGCGACCGACCGCTGACGGTCCACGGCCTGGAGGCGCGACCCGCGCCTCCAGGCCGTCCCACCCGGTGCAGGTGGCAGGCCGCAGGGCGTCGTGCGGACGTGCTCAGACGGGCCAGTGGGTCGGCAGCGGGGCGCTGCCCGGCACGACGAGGTCGGCGATCGCGTCGAGGACGATCCGCACGTACCGCTCCCCCACCCACAGGTGCTTCGCACCGTCGACGGGCACGACCCGGACGTTCGGGGCGAGCGCGAACCGTGCCGCCGCGGCCTCGGGCTGCAGGAAGTCGTCGTGCTCCGGGACGAGCGCCACGACCGGGACCCCGACGGCAGCCCAGCGGGCGAGCTCCTCGTCCGAGGTGCGGTGCAGCGGCGGGGACAGCAGGACGACACCGGCGACCGTGCCGGCCTCGACGTGTTCGAGCGCGTGCTTGAGGATCACCTCGGTGCCGAAGGACCACCCCACCAGCCACGGGGTCGGCAGGCCGCGGTCGACGACCTCGGCGACGGCGGCGCGCAGGTCGAAGCCCTCGGACACGCCCTCGCCGAAGACGCCCTCGGACGTGCCGCGCGGGGACGTGACGGACCGGAAGTTGAACCGCAGCACCGCGATGTCGGCGAGGGCGGGCAACCGTGCCGCGGCCTTCTTGAGGACGTGCGAGTCCATGAACCCGTGCGCGGTCGGCAGGGGGTGGAGCGTCACGATGGTCCCGCGGGCCGGGGCGTCGGTTGGCTCGGCGAGCTCACCGACGAGCGTCAGGTGGTCGTCCGTGACGAGCTCGATCTCGATACGACGGGCCGGCAGCACGGTGGCGGACCGGATCTCGGTGTCGTGCGGCACGTCGTGCTCGGTCATGCGATGCTCCAGCAGTGGTTGTGCCAGTGCCGGCGCGACGCCAGGTCGGCGGCGTCCCCGAGCACGCCGTCCGCACGCCAGACCACCACGTGGGCGGTGCCGGGCAGGACGCTTCCGCCGCACCCTGGGCAGATGTACTCCTTCTGCGCCGACGCGGCCGAGATCGGCTGCACCTGGTACTCGCGACCGTGGCGGACCTCGGTGCGCTTCCACGAGCTCATCAGCCGGTCGAGGGTGGTCTCCTCGTCAGGCTCGACGTCGCGACCACGGGGACGCCGCGGTCGGTTGCTGCGCGGCACCCGAGCAGCCGATCAGTACCAGTTGTTGGCCTGGCTGTGTCCCCAGGCACCGCAGGGGGTGCCGTAGACGCCGGCGATGTAGTTGAGACCCCAGGTGATCTGCGTCGCCGGGTTGGTCTGCCAGTCGGCGCCGGCCGTGGCCATCTTGCTGCCGGGGAGGGCCTGCGGGATGCCGTACGCACCGCTGGGGTTGTAGGCGTTCACCCGCCAGCCGGACTCCTTGTTCCACAGCGAGACCAGGCAGTTGTACTGGTCGGTGCCCCAGCCGCGAGCCGTGACCTGCTGCAGGGCGATCGCCTGTGCACTGCCCGGGTCGGGCGTCGCAGCGGTCGCGGCGAGCGTGTTGGCGGCCGAGACCGGCTGGGTCTCGGTGGCCGCGGCGTCCGCGCTGTCGTCGGTGGTCTCGGCGTCGGCGTCGGCTTCGTCCTCTTCGACGACGGGCTTGACGACCTTCGGGGCCGGGACGGTGACGTCGTAGCCGTCACGGTCGGCGGCGGCCACGGCGTAGGTGCCGTGCGCGGTGTACTGCTGCGGCGCCGGCGGCGTCTTCACGAGCACCGGAGTGTCGACGGCGGCCTGTGCCACGTCGGCCTGCAGCGGGTTGAACAGCGAGCCACCGACGAACAGGAACACGCCGACGAAGGACATCATCGGGGCGATCGCGCGCTTGCGGGCGACGGCGTTCACCGACGACGCAGTGGGCTTCACGAGCTTCGGCGTCGCACGGCGCTGCACCGTCGCGGTGCGCTGCTTCGCGGGACGCTGGTCGGCCTCGACCAGGGCATCGTGGGCGAAGGACGCCACACGCTCGTCGGAGACGCGGTTCGCCGCCACCGACTTCGGCGTGGCGACCGGACCCGTCGTCGCGGGCGCTGCCTGCGGGGTCACCCCGAACGCCGACGTCTCCGTCGTGCGGGTTCGCTGCATTGCCGCGCGGCGCTCACCGGAAGCCTGGAGGCTGAGGTGCTCGCGGGTATCGCGGTCGGAGCTTGAGTCTGCCGTGTGCCTGCCCATGAGTAGGACCAGGGTAACGGAACGATCACGGAAAGCGAAGCACCTGAGGACAGCGCGTCGTCACCGGACAGCGAGCATCACTTCGACGACGGCGTCGAGCAGCGCGTCGACCTGCGCCTCGCGGTACCCGCCGTGCTTCGGGCGGAAGACGATCGAGCGGACCTCGGTGAGGCTGAGCGGCTTGCCCTCGCGGAAGTACCCGGCGAGTCGGGCGGCGAACGCGTCGACGTCCTTCGGGTGGTAGCCGGTGCCGAGCACGCTGACCCGGCTGAACCGCTGCCCGTCGGGCCGCTCGAGCCGCGCCACGACGTCGGAGGCCTTCGTCCGTGCCTCGGCGTACCAGGCCTTCTTGCCGACCTCGCTCATCTCCCGCTCACGCTCGCGGGCCGCGAAGGCGTCCTCGAGTCGCTCGAGTGCGGCGTCGACGTGCGACGTGGAGTAGCCGCCCTTGCGCATCGAGAACGCCGTGGCGCGGATCTTCGCGGCCTCGATGCCGGGGGCGCTGTCGTCGGCGGAGTACGCGCGCCGGGCGTCCTCGAGGAAACGCTCGACTTCGTCGACGTCGTAACCGAGGGCGGAACGGGCTGCGGTCGGGAAGGTGGTGGCCACGGCGTCATTCTGCCAGTCCCCGACCGTGGCACAACCTGGACGCGCTGAGTGCGGCGTTCAGCCCGGCCCGACAGCAGTCAGTGGTTGACGATCAGGTACAGCACGTAGGCGACGGCGGCGGACGGCAGGATGCTGTCGATGCGGTCGAGCAGGCCGCCGTGTCCGGGCAGGAACGACGAGATGTCCTTGATGCCGAGGTCGCGCTTGATCATCGACTCGGTCAGGTCGCCGAGCGTGGCCGAACCGGAGATGAGCACACCGAGCAGGACACCGGTCCACCAGGGCAGCCCGAGCATGAACACGGCCACCAGGATGCCGACGACGATGCTCGCTGCCACGGACCCGGCGAAGCCCTCCCACGTCTTCTTGGGGCTGATGCGGGGTGCCATCGGGTGCTTGCCGAGGTTCAGCCCGGTGGCGTACGCACCGGTGTCGACCGCGACGACGACGAGGATGAACCCGATCACCCAGAGGTTGCCGTCCGGCTGGGCGGAGAGCAGCACGACGCACGCGCCGAGCAACGAGATGTAGGCCTGCACGAACAACCCGTTCGTGAGGTCTCGGGCGACGTTGCCGGCCGGGGGCTTCTGCCGCGCGACGGCGACCTCGACGAGTCGCCAGACGCTGATCAGGACGATGCCGCCGAGCAGGGTGAACAGCGCCGCGACCTGGCCGAGCAGGAACGCCGCCGGCACGATCGCGATCGCGACGGCGACGCTCGGGATCCGCGGGACGTCGCGGCCGGCGAACCGCATCGCGCTCGTGAGTTCGTAGACGCCGACGCCCAGCAGGAACGCCGCGACGACCATGAAGGACGGCGGCCAGAGGAGCAGCGTGCCGAGCATCACGACCGCGAACGCGAGCGCGATGCCGATCGCCGCCGGCAGGTTGCGCCCGGTCCGCGCGGTCAGCGCTTCGTTGCGCGCGCCGAAGTCGGCCTTGCGCTGGCGGAGCTGCGCCTCGAAGTCGGTGCGCGCCGCTCGTGCGCGCGCATCGAAGTCCTGACGGAGCCCCTTCTTCACGGGCCCGCTCGACGCGGGCCCGTGCTCTGCTGTGGGGCGGTCATCGCCCTGGTCGGAGCGACGCATCAGACCTCGAGGAGTTCGGCTTCCTTCTTCTTCAGCGACTCGTCGATCTGGTCGACGTGCTTCTTCGTCAGGGCCTCGAGGTCCTTGTCGCCGCGCGAGATCTCGTCGTCGGAGATCTCACCCTTGAGTGCGTCGAGGTCGTCCTTGGCCTTGCGGCGGATGTTCCGGACGACGACCTTGTGGTCTTCGCCCTTCGTCCGCACGAGCTTGACGAACTCCTTGCGGCGATCCTTGGTGAGCTCCGGGATCGTCACGCGCACGATGTCGCCGTCGTTCGTCGGGCTGGCACCGAGGTTCGGGAAGGTCGCGATCGCGCGCTCGATCTCCTTGAGCGCCGTCTTGTCGTACGGCGTCACGATGAGCGTGCGGGCCTCGGGCGTCTGCAGCGACGCGAGCTGCGCGAGCGGCGTCGGCGTGCCGTAGTACTCGACCGGGATCTTCTGGAAGAGCGCCGCGTTGATGCGGCCGGTGCGGACGGTCGAGAAGTCGTCCTTGGCGACCTCGACAGCCTTCGCCATCTTCTCGGTGGCTTCGGTCAGGACATCACTGATCACGGTGTTACTCCTTCGGTACTGGCGTCGAGTCTAGTCAGCGCCGGGGGTCAGTTGCTGACGACGGTGCCGATGCGCTCGCCACGGATCGCGGCCTGGACGTTGCCGTCGCCCTCCATGCCGAAGACGTGCATCGGCATGCCGTTGTCCATGCAGAGCGAGAACGCGGTGGCGTCGACGACCTTGAGGCCCTTGAGCAGCGCGTCCTGGTAGGTCACGTGGTGCAGCTTCTCGGCGGTCGCGTCCTTCTTCGGGTCGGCGGTGTACACGCCGTCGACGCCGTTCTTGGCGACGAGGACCTCGTCCGCCTTGATCTCGAGCGCACGCTGCGCCGCCACCGTGTCGGTGGAGAAGTACGGCAGTCCGGCACCGGCGCCGAAGATGACGACCCGGCCCTTCTCGAGGTGCCGCTCGGCGCGCCGCGGGATGTACGGCTCCGCGACCTGGGTCATCGCGATCGCGGACTGCACGCGGGTCGCAGCGCCCGCCTGCTCGAGGAAGTCCTGCAGCGCGAGTGCGTTCATCACCGTGCCGAGCATGCCCATGTAGTCGGCTCGCCCGCGGTCCATGCCGCGCTGCGAGAGCTCGGCTCCGCGGAAGAAGTTGCCCCCGCCGACGACGATCGCGATCTCGACCTCGCGCGCGGCGACGGCGATCTCCTTGGCGATGGTGCCGATCACGTCGGGGTTCACCCCGAGGGAGCCGGCGCCGAACGCCTCTCCCGACAGCTTCAGCAGAACGCGGCGTCGTCCGGTCTTCTCGTCGGTCATCTGGTCCGCACCCTTCGTCGTGGTCTCGTGGAAATGTACTCGCGGATGTGTCGCGCGCGTGTCGTGCCGGCGCGCGCGAAAAACGGGGCCAGGAACCTGGTTGGTTCCTGACCCCGTCACGGGTTCGTTACGCGCCGACCTTGACGCGGGCGAAGCCCTGGATCGTGATGCCGGCGTTCTCGGCGGCCTTCGCGACGGAGATCTTGTTGTCCTTCGCGTAGTCCTGGTCGAGGAGCGACACCTGCTTGATGTAGGCGTTCACCCGGCCCTCGACGATCTTCGGGAGCGCAGCCTCGGGCTTGCCCTCTTCGCGCGTGATCGCCTCGACGGTCGCACGCTCCTTCTCGATGGCCTCGGCCGGGACCTCGTCGCGGGTCAGGTACGTCGGGTTCGCGAACGCGACGTGCTGGGCGATCGAACGTGCCTCGGCGGCGTTGTCACCCTCGTACGCGATGACGACGGCGATCTGCGGCGGCAGGTCCTGGCTGGTCTTGTGCAGGTAGATCTCGAAGGCCGAGCCCTCGACACGGCGGACCGTGCGGACCTCGAGCTTCTCGCCCAGCGCGGCAGCCGACTCGTTGACGACCTCGAGGACGGTCTTGCCGTCCAGCGGTGCGGCGTTGGCGGCAGCGACGTCGGCGGCACCGGCAGCGGCGACCGCGCCCAGCACCTTGTCGGCGAGGGTCGTGAACTTCTCGTTCTTCGCGACGAAGTCGGTCTCGCTCGCGAGCTCGACGACCGTGGCGGCGCCGTTCTCGGACGTCGCGACGACGACACCCTCGGAGGTGGCACGGTCGTCGCGCTTGGCGACGGCCTTGGCACCCTTGATGCGGAGCAGCTCGACGGCCTTGTCGTAGTCGCCGTCGGCCTCGACGAGCGCGTTCTTCGCGTCCATCATGCCGGCGCCGAGGTCCTCGCGGAGCTTCTTCACGTCAGCAGCGGTGAAGTTTGCCATTGACTGGAGTCCTTTCTGGACTGTACGTGTGTGGAGAGTGGAGTGCAGTCGGGGCGCCGGACCCGGTGGGGTCCGGCGCCCCGGCGACTCACTCGGCGGGGGTGGTCTCCGCGGCTGCCTCGGCCTCGGCCGTCGGCTCCGCGTTCTTCGCCTCGTCGGCGATCGGCTCGCCGATCTCCTTCGCGGCGACCTGCGCGTCAGCGTCGTTCTCCTCGACCGGGGCGGCGGGCGCCTCGGTCGTGGCGGCGGTCTCGCCACCGAGGAGCTCCTGCTCCCACTCGGCGAGGGGCTCGCTGGCCTCGTCCTCGTCGCCACCGTTGTGGCGGGTCTTCAGGCCCTCGGCCGCGGCGTCGGCGACGATGCGGGTCAGCAGACCGACGGAGCGGATCGCGTCGTCGTTGCCCGGGATCGGGTACGTGATCTCGTCGGGGTCGCAGTTGGTGTCGAGGATGCCGATGATCGGGATACCGAGCTTCTGCGCCTCGTCGACGGCGAGGTGCTCCTTCTTGGTGTCGACGATCCAGAGCGCGCTCGGGGTCCGCGTGAGGTTGCGGATACCACCGAGGGTCTTGTGGAGCTTGTCCAGCTCGCGCTTCTTGATGAGGAGCTCCTTCTTGGTGAAGCCCTTCGTCGTGTCGTCGAAGTCGATCTCCTCGAGCTCCTTCATGCGCGCGAGGCGCTTGGAGACCGTCTGGAAGTTCGTGAGCAGACCGCCGAGCCAACGCTGGTTGACGTACGGCTGGCCGACGCGGGTCGCCTGCTCGGCGATGGAGCCCTGCGCCTGCTTCTTGGTGCCCACGAAGAGGATCGTGCCACCGTGCGCGACCGTCTCCTTGACGAAGTCGTACGCGCGGTCGATGAAGGCCAGCGACTGCTGCAGGTCGATGATGTGGATGCCCGAGCGCTCGGCGAGGATGAAGCGCTTCACCTTCGGGTTCCACCGACGGGTCTGGTGTCCGAAGTGGACGCCGCTGTCGAGCAGCTGGCGGATGGTGACGACGGCCATGTGCCGTCCTCCTTCTGTGTTCTCGGCGCGCAGCCGTGCTCTCGCACGTCGCTGCGGACCTGTTGCGGTTGTGTCGATCACGACCGTCGGTCGTGGTCCCTGGTGTCCTGGCACGCGACCGCCCGCTCGTGAGAGCGGGACCGGTGGTCGGGTACCGAGCCCGTGAGGGCTTGGTGGACACGCGAAGTCAGCGCGCATCAGCACGCTGCTGGATAGATGCTAACAGAAGGGAGGCCCGGATCACGCGCGCCTCGCGGCTGACGTGATCCGGGCCTCCAGTCCGGTCGATCCGGCGGATCCCGGCGGATCCAGCCGTCCTGATCAGGCCTTGGCGTCCACCGTGTCGCCGTCGGCGGAGATGCCCATCTCCTCGAGCGAGCGGCCCTTGGTCTCCGGGATCTTGGCGATGACGAAGAACAGCGACAGCAGCGCGAACAGCGCGTAGATGCCGTAGGTGACCGTCAGGTTGAAGCCCGAGAGCACGGGGAACGAGATCGTCACGATGAAGTTCGCGATCCAGTTGGCGGCCGAGCCGATGCCCAGCGCCGTGGCGCGGATGCGGTTCGGGAACATCTCGCCGAGCAGGACCCACATGAGCGGACCCCACGTTGCGCCGAAGGACACCACGAAGAGGTTCGCGAAGATCAGCGCGATGACGCCCCACGAGCCGGGGAGGCTCGGGCTGCCGTCGACGATCGTCGCCTGCGAGAACGCGATGGCGACCATGGTGAGCGAGACGAACATGCCCGCGGAACCGGCGACGAGCAGCGGCTTGCGGCCGACCTTGTCGACCAGGAAGATCGCCACGAAGGTGACGGCGACGTTGACCACCGAGGTGATCGTGGAGATGAGGAACGAGTCCTCCTCCTTGAAGCCGACGGCCTGCCAGAGCGTCGTCGAGTAGTAGAAGATCACGTTGATGCCGACGAACTGCTGCAGCACGGCCAGGATGATGCCCACCCAGACGATCGGCTGGAGCCCGAAGCGGTTGCCCCGGATGGAGCCCTTCTTCTCGTTGGCTTCCTTCTTGATGCCGTCCTGGATCTCCTCCAGGCTCGTGTTCACGGTGTCGCGCGGGACGATCTTGCCCATCACCACGCGCGCATCATCCGCACGGCCCTTGGTGAGCAGGTAGCGCGGGGACTCCGGCAGCGTGATCGCCAGGACGCCGTAGACGACCGAGGGGATCACCCCGACCAGGAACATCCAGCGCCAGGCCGCAAGGCCCCAGACCTCGGCCGAGGCGCTGCCCGCGGTGACGGCGAAGAGCTGGTCGGACAGGAGCGCGGCGAAGATACCGAGCGTGATCGCCAGCTGCTGGAACGAGGCCAGCCGCCCGCGGATCGCCTTCGGGGAGACCTCGGAGATGTACGCCGGCGCGATGACCGAAGCGGTACCGATGCCGAGACCGCCGACGAGACGCCAGATCACGAGGTCCCACGTCGCGAACGCGAACGCCGAACCAATCGACGAGACGAAGAACAGCACGGCGGCCCAGAACATGATCCGGGTGCGGCCGTAGCGGTCGGCGAGGCGGCCGGCGAAGTAGGCGCCGAACGCGCAACCGATCAGGGCCGATGCGACCGCGAAGCCGCTGGCCGCGTCGGAGAGGTTGAACTCACCCTTGATCGCGTCGACGGCGCCGTTGATGACGGACGAGTCGAAGCCGAACAGGAAGCCGCCGACCGCCGCCGCGATGGCGAACAGGGTGACCTTCCCCTTGAACGCACGGTCTTCGCCGTGCCCGGTGGTCGTGGTGGACACGATGCTCCTGGGTTCTGCCGCCGTGCCGGTGTGTAGCACGGTGCCCCGGCGGTCGGCTGGTTCGCCGTCCGAGCGGCGTTGCGTGTTCCGGAGCGGCCCCGACTGTACTCCTCGCTCGGGATCTGGTCATAACCGGGGGCGTGATCGGGACGGCGCGGGCTCGGGCGGGCTCGCTTGGGTGCCGACGCGGAACGACACTGTCGCCGTCGCACGACGTCGGTTCTGTCGTTTCCGTCCTCGGCACGTTCCTCCCCAGGCCTGGAGGCGCGGCTTCCCCTCCACGGATCGCCCCCGTCCGCACCGGGGCCGGGCTCCACTGCCCAGGCTGGGGACATGCGATCGAGTGCGCGTCCCGTCCTGCTGTCCGTGGTGTGCGCGGCGGTGCTGGGCGGGACGGCGGTGTTCGGTGCCGCGCCGTCGACGGGAGCCGGGGTGTCGGTGGGCGCCGGGGCGTCGGTGGGCACTGCGACCGATTCGGGCCGGGTCGAGGCTCGCTGGGTCTGGCCCACCGGATCGCGGGTGGTCGAGCGCGCCTGGGAAGCACCGTCCTCGGACTACACCGCCGGCCACCGGGGCCTCGACGTTCCGGCAGCCCTCGGCAGCACTGCCTCGGCGGTGGACGACGGCACCGTGGCGTTCGCCGGCGCGGTCGGAGGCCGCACCGTCGTGACGATCGACCACGGCGACGGACTGGTCAGCACGCTCGACTCGGTGACGCCCCTGGTCGCCGCCGGGGACGAGGTCGTACAGGGCACGCCGGTCGGCCGTGTCTCGGTCGGGCACTGTCCGGCGTCGGCGCCGTGCCTGCACCTCGGTGCTCGCGTCGACGGTCGCTACGTCGACCCGATGGCGTACCTGCCACCAGCCGAGTGGCCGGTGCTCCTGCCCGAGTCGGCCTGGCCCGGGTGAGTCGAGCCGACCGGAAGCCGATCGCAAGCTGACCTGCAACCGACCGGGACGCACGTCGGCCCACCGTCAGGCGCGCGGGTGTGCCGTTCGGTAGACCTCGCGCAGCCGCGCCGACGACACGTGCGTGTAGATCTGCGTCGTGCCGAGGCTGGCGTGACCGAGGAGTTCCTGCACCGCGCGCAGGTCCGCTCCCCCGTCGAGCAGGTGCGTCGCCGCGGTGTGCCGGAAGGTGTGCGGCCCGCTCGGCCCCTCGCCCGGCAGGTCACCGAGCAACCGCGCCACCACGCGGTAGGCACTGCGGACGCCGAGTCGGGCACCACGGTCGCCGAGGAACAGCGCCGTGCCTGCCGGTCCCTCCGACCGTGCGACGAGGGCGGGCCGTCCGCGCTCGAGCCACGCCTCGAGTGCGTCCCGCGCCGGCACCCCGAACGGCACCACGCGTTCCTTCCCGCCCTTGCCGAGCACCCGCACGGTCAAGCGTCCGCGATCGACGTCGGTCACGTCGATCCCGACGAGTTCGCTGACCCGGATGGCCGCCGCGTACAGGAGCTCGACGAGGGCCAGGTCCCGCAGCGCCGCCGGGTCGTCCGTCGCCGCTCGGGCACCGAGTCCGTCGAGCAGGGCGCGCACCTGGTCGGCCGACACGACGCGAGGCAGGTGTGCCCCACCCTTCGGGGCCCGGAGCCGGACCCCGGCATCGGTCGTCGTCACCCCGGTCTCGCTCGCCCACCGCGTGAACGCCCGCACGGACGAGGACCGCCGAGCGATGGTCGACCGGGCGAGCCCCCGGTGGTCGGCATCCCACAGCCAGTCGCGCAGGAGCTCGAGCTCGACGTCGGCGACGCGGTCGACCCCTCGGGTGTCCGCGAACGCCACGAGCTGCTCGAGGTCGTTGGCGTACGCGCGCAGGGTCTGCTCGCTGAGGCCCCGCGCGTGCCGGGCGTGCCCGAGGAAGGCGTCCACCGCCACCACCAGTCGACCGTCCGTCCGCGCAACCACGACGTCAGCGTACGGCTGTCGACCGTCATGCCCGGCCCCACCCGCCGCCGCTCGCGACGACGAGTCCCTGCAGCTGCGCCAGGGCGAGCGCGTCGGCGACGTCGGCCGTCGACATGCCCGCCCGACGGGCGATCTCGGCCTCGGGCAGAGCGCGACGGCCGAGCGCGTCGAGCACCCGGAGCACCTCGGGATCCTGCCGACCGGACAGGAGCGGTTCGTCCGGCACCGCTCCCCCGCTCGTCCCGGTCGCCGGTCTCGCCGCCGCGACCGGATCGCCGGGGTGCACGACGATCTGCGCCCGTCCCTGTGCGATGAGCCGGTGGCACCCGACCGATGCCGAGGACGCGAACGCTCCCGGGACCGCGAACACCGGCCGGCCGAGCTGCGCTGCGTGGTGGGCGGTGTTGAGCGCCCCGGACCGGGCGCCCGCTTCGACCACGACCGTGACGTCGGCCAGCGCGGCGATCAGCCGGTTCCGGGCGAGGAAACGCCACCGCGTCGGTCGCGTCCCCGGTGCCGACTCAGCGAGCAGCGCCCCCTGCCGCGCCACGTTGTGGAGCAGCTGCGCATTCCCCACCGGGTAGAGCTGGTCGATGCCACCCGCCAGGACGGCGACCGTGGGCGTCCCGGCGGCGACGGCGACACGGTGCGCCACCGCGTCGATGCCGTAGGCACCCCCGCTCACGATGAGGAATCCCGCGTCCGCCGCCGTCGAGGTGATCTCCGCCGCGGCCTCGGCACCGGCCACCGTGTTCGCGCGGGACCCCACGACCCCGAGCGCCGGTATCCCGTCACCGAGACGTGCACCCGTGCTGCGCGTCCAGAGGACCACCGGGGCGTGCGGCCCGAGGTCATCCATCGCGGGCGGCCACCCGTCGCTCTCGGGGACCAGCAGTCCGGCTCCGACCGCACCGGCCGCCGCGAGCACGTCGCCCACCTCGACAGCGGCCAATCGGGGCCGCCAGCGTTCCACCGCGGTCTGCAGCACGCCGAGCAGCACCGCTGGGTCCTCCGCACCCGGCACCTCGGCGTCGACGCAGCATCCCAGCAGCGAATCGAAGTCTCCGTCCGCGGCGAGCAGCACCGCACCGAGCGCACGCTCGGGTCCGAGGCCGGTGAGGAGCTCGCCGGCGACGGAGTCCCCCGGTTCGACGATGGCCGACCAGGCGACCCGTGCCGCGGCCTGCACCGGATCCACCGCGGCACCGCTCCGTCCCAGCAGGCGCGCCACGGTGTCGAGGAGCTCCGTGCCCGCCGGCATCACAGCGCGCTCCGCAACGCGAGGGCGCCGCGGACGTGCGCACCCGTGGGCCGCTCCACCGCGTCGAGGTCGGCGAGCGTCCACGCCAGTCGCATCACGCGGTCCCAGCCGCGCATGGTCAGGGTCCCGAGGTCGAGTGCGCGGTCGAGGTCTGCCGTCGACCCGGGTTCGATTCGCCCCTCGGCTCGGAGCCACGTCCCGGTGACCTCGGCATTGCGCGTCCATCCTGTGCCGTGCAGTCGCTCCGCCATGCGGGCTCGTGCTGCCGCGACCGCCGCACGCGCGACCGCCGTCGTCGGGGTGCTGCCGTCCGCCTCCCGCATCCGACCCGTCGTCACCCGGGGCACCAGCACCCGGATGTCCATCCGGTCGAGCAGCGGCCCGGACATGCGGCCGAGGTACCGGCGGACGGTGCTCGGCGAGCACTCGCACGGCTGCCCGTGCGCACCACCGGCGTTGCCGCACGGACAGGGGTTCGCCGCCAGGACGACCTGGCAGCGTGCGGGGAACTCGGCCGCTCCCGCCGCACGATGGATCGTGATCCGCCCGGACTCGAGCGGTTGCCGGAGCGCGTCGAGCACGGCCCGCGGGAACTCCGGTGCCTCGTCGAGGAACAGGATGCCCCCGGTGGCGCGCGACACGGCTCCGGGGCGCAGGACCCCGGATCCGCCGCCGATGAGCGAGACCGCCGACGCGGAGTGGTGCGGGGCTTCCCACGGTGGCTTCGTGCTCCACGACGCGGGGCCCAGCCCGGCGACGGACCGGACCGCGGCGACCTCGAGCGCGGTCTCGTCGTCGAGGTCGGGCAGCAACCCGGGCAGCCTCTCGGCGAGCATGGTCTTGCCCGCGCCCGGTGGCCCGAGCAGCAGTGCGTGGTGTCCCCCGGCCGCCGCGGCGATGAGTGCTCGGACGCCGACCGGGTTCCCCACGACGTCCGACAGCTCGGCCACGGGACGCGGCACGGCCGTGACCGGGACCGGCAGCACCGGGTCGACCTCGACCGTCGGCAGGAGCGCCCCGGCGTCGATCGCCGCCGCCCGCAACGAGTCCACGCCCCGGATCCGGACCCCGCCGACCACACGGGCCTCGGTCAGGTTGCCGACGGGCAGCACGACGCGGTCCACACCGGCGTCGCGCGCGGCGATCAACATCGGGATCACGCCGGGGACCGGACGCACCCGCCCGTCGAGGCCGAGCTCGCCGATGTAGACGATGCGCTCCGAGACGTCCGGCGCGAGACCGGCACCGGCGAGCACGGCCATCGCGATGGCGAGGTCGAACCCCGAACCGCGTTTCGGGATCGCCGCCGGGGTCAGGTTCACGGTGATCCGGCGGGCGGGCAGCGGGCACCCCGCGTTCGCCGCCGCGGATCGCACACGTTCCCGTGCCTCACCCAGCGAGGTATCGGGCAGACCGATGATGCTGAACGCCGGGAGCTGACTGGTCAGGTGCGCTTCGACCTCGATCCGCCGACCGGTGATCCCGAGCAGCGCGACCGCGGCAGCGCGCCCGATGCCCGTCACAGGACACCAGCCAGGTGCTCGACGACGGTGCGGGGACCGTCGACGTGGACCGCGACGACGTCCACCCGGACCGCGCGCGCCGAGACCTCGGGATGCGCGTCGAACCACTCGGGCACGAGTCGTCGCATCCGGGTGAGCTTCGCCGCCGTGATCGCCTCGAACGGGTGGCCGGTGGTGGCCCCGGAACGGGTCTTCACCTCGATGAAGGCGAGCGTGCAGGAATCCCACGCGACGATGTCGATCTCACCGCGCGCACATCGCCAGTTCCGCTCGAGCACGCGGAATCCCCGGGCTTCGAGCCAGGCCACCGCTCGCTCTTCACCGAATCGTCCGAGTCGGCCGTTCCGGAGCGACCGCCCCGGTGCTCGTTGCACGTCTTGTTCCATGTCGTTGCCTCCACGACAACGATCTCCGGAACGCACACACCGATCGGCGGACTCGGAGAGTCTGTGGAATCAGTGCGGACGAATTGCCCCTGTGGAGGAAAGAAGAAGGACCCGGGCGATCGAGATCACCCGGGTCCTGCTGCGACGAGCGTCAGTGCGCTGCTGCGTAGGCTTCCTGCACCTGCGTCGAGATGCGCCCGCGGGAGGAGACCTCGTACCCGTTCTCCTTGGCCCACTCGCGGATCTTGCCGAGTTCTTCGGAGTTGCCGCGCTTCGGGGCGGACTTCGGCGCGGAACCGCCGCCGGTGCGACGACCGGAGACCTTGCGCGCTGCGGCGATGTAGTCGGAGATCGCCTCGCGGAACTTGTCGACGTTGTCGTTCGACAGGTCGATCTCGTACGACGAGCCGTCGAACGCGAATTCGACCGTCCGGCCTTCACCGGTGGTGATGGGGGAATCGTCGAGGTCGTCGACGAGCTGGACGGTGACCTTCTGTGCCATGGGGTGCTCCTGTTCGTGGGGCGGTTATTTCCCCATCAGAATAGCGCGCACAATTCCCCGGCGGTCCGGATCAGCGGCGATTCACCGAGAAAGAAGCAGGAGAAAGGAAATTGACGATCACTCGTCGAGTGCGAGTTCCTTCGGCAGTTCAAGTTCGCGCGTCGTGAGTTCCTCGACATTCACGTCCTTGAACGTGAGTACCCGGACACCCTTGACGAACCGATCGGAACGGTAGACGTCCCAGACCCAGACGTCGTTCATCGTCAGTTCGAAGTAGAAGTCGTGCTCCGTGTCACGGCGCACGAGTTCGACCTCGTTCGCCAGGTAGAAACGGCGCTCCGTCTCGACCACGTAACGGAACTGCGACACCACGTCGCGGTACTCGCGGTACAGGGCCAGCTCGACCTCGCGGTCGTAGTCGTCGAATTCGTCCTCATCCATTGCGCCCACAGTCTACGGCGACGGAGGCCCGTGCGGACGACGGGCTCAACCGGCGAGGGCGTCGAGTTCGTCGAACCCGTCCAGCGCGACGCTCGAGGCCTGGTGCAACCAGGACTTCCGGTGCAGCGCGTGCGCCCCGATCGCCCGGATCGCGTCGTAGTGCGCCGTCGAGCCGTAGCCCTTGTTCGACACCCATCCGTAGTGCGGAGCCTCGTCGTGCGCGGAGATCATGAGCGCGTCACGAGCGACCTTCGCCACCACCGACGCCGCGGCCACCGAGGCGCAGTCGCGATCGGCCTTGACCCGGACGACGACCTCGAGCGGATCGGCGGCCGGACGGAGCGACGCGGGCAGGGCGCGGCTCAACCAGTCGAACGAGCCGTCGAGCACGACCACCGCGCCGTCGAGGGACACCCCGTCGGCGACCAGGGAGCCGAGCGCCTGCGCACCGGCTGCACCGAGAGCGGGCACGATGCCCTGCTGGTCGACGAAGTCCGCCGACGCCATGCCGACCGCCGTGCGCGCCCAGCGCTGCACGACGGGCACGAGGTCGGTGCGGCGCGCCTCCGACAGCAGCTTCGAGTCCGCGAGCCCCTGGGGCACACGACCGATGTCGAGCGTCACCGCGGCCACACCGACGCCGACCGGACCGGCGATGGCGCCACGGCCGACCTCGTCCATGCCGATGACCGTCACGCGGCCCTCGGCGAGCAGACGTTTCTCGACCCGGAGCGACGGACGGACGGCGGTCACTCGTCGCGCTCCTCCACGCCGGCGAACACCTCGGGGTGGTCGTCGAGCCACGTCCAGCGGCTCGCCGGCCACGAGATGACGAACGCGCGGCCCGTGACGTCGGACATCGGGACGAAGCCCTTCGACGGGGTGTCGCCGTTGTACCGGGAGTCCTTCGAGTCGTTCCGGTTGTCGCCCATCACCCAGATGGTGCCCTTCGGCACGGTGACCGAGAAGTCGGTCGCCGAAGCCGGGGCGCCGGCGGGGAGCTTCAGGTACGGCTCCTTGATCGGCACACCGTTCACCGACATCTGCCCGAGGTCGTTGCAGCAGGACACCTTGTCACCCGGCAGACCGATCACGCGCTTGATCAGGTGGTCGTCGCTGTCACCGGTGCCGAGACCGACCTGGGTCAGCGCCCAGTCGATGGCCTTCGCGGGCTGGGTGTCCGGCGTGACGCTCGGCACCTCGGACCCGGTGAGCCAACCGCCCGGGTCCTTGAAGACGACGACGTCTCCCCGCTTCAGCGCCACGGCGCCGGGGACGAGCTCGTTGACGATGACGCGGTCGTTGATCTGGAGCGTGTTCTCCATCGACGCCGACGGGATGTAGAACGACCGGATCAGGAACGTCTTCACCAGGAACGACACGAGCAGTGCCGCGATGAAGATGATGACGAGGTCGCGGAGGAATGTGAGGACACCGTTCCGTTGCTTCTCGGCACGTGGCCTGCGCCCGGAATCCTCTGTCGTGTCCGTCATTTCCGCTCTCGTTCGAACCACTGACTCCCCGCAAATGGGAAAGCCCCCCGTCGATGCACAACCGTACATGGACGAGGGGCTCGCAGCGGCGTCCGGCTCGCGGACGTTCACTGTGAAGGCGATCAGGCGTCGCGCTTCTCCTTGATCTTGCGGCGGGCCGCCTTGCCGCGGAGCTCGCGCAGGTAGTAGAGCTTCGCACGACGGACGTCACCCTTGGTGACGATCTCGATGTGGTCGATGATCGGCGAGTGCACCGGGAACCAGCGCTCGACGCCGACCTGGAAGCTCACCTTGCGGACCTTGAAGGTCTCGCCGATGCCGTGGCCCTGACGGCCGATGACGACTCCCTGGAAGACCTGGATACGCGAGCGCGTGCCTTCGATGATGTTGACGTGCACCTTGATGGTGTCGCCGGGACGGAAGTCCGGGACGTCGGTACGCAGCGATGCTGCGTCGACGTTGTCGAGGAGCTGGCTCATGGTGGGTTTCACTCTCTGCGGACGCGCACGGGTCGCCGCGGATCGAAGGTTCGGAAAGTGGTGGTGCGTGCCCGGTGTCGGCGACTCCCCCGTGGCAGAGTCCAGCCAGGGCACAGCGTTCAATACTGCCACAGAGAGCGCGGGAGACAAAACGACGAGGATGGACCCATGATCGAACTCCGCACCCCCGCCGAGCTGGACGGCCTGCGCGTCGCCGGTCGGTTCGTGGCCGACGTCCTCGACGAGCTGCTCGAGACCGTCGACGTCGGCGTCAACCTGCTCGACCTCGACCGCGTCGCGGCCCGGATGATCGCCGAACGCGGCGCGGAGAGCTGCTACGTCGACTACCACCCGTCGTTCGGCATGTCGCCGTTCGGCAAGAACCTCTGCACCTCGGTGAACGACGCCGCCCTGCACGGCCTGCCGCACGACCGCACCCTGCAGGACGGCGACCTGGTGAGCCTGGACTTCGCCGCGAGCGTGGACGGCTGGGTCGCGGACTCCGCCGTCAGCGTCCAGGTCGGCACACCGCGCGACGAGGACCAGGCACTGATCGCCACGGTCGAACGAGCACTGGCCGCCGGCATCGCCCAGGCGGCTCCCGGCAACAAGCTCGGCGACGTCTCGCACGCCATCGGTCACGTGGCGCACCAGGCCGGTCACGACGTGAACCTGCAGTTCGGCGGGCACGGCGTCGGTCGCACGATGCACGGGGACCCGCACGTGCCGAACGACGGCCGTCCGGGTCGCGGCCTGAAGCTCCGGCCGGGTCTGGTCGTCGCGATCGAGCCGTGGCTCATGCAGACCACCGACGAGCTCTACCAGGACGACGACGGCTGGACGCTGCGCAGCGTCGACGGATCGCGTGCCGCGCACGTCGAGCACACGGTCGCGGTCACCGAGGCCGGCCCCGAGGTCCTGACCCTGCGTCGCGCCCAGCGCGACCAGTAGCGAGCCTGGAGGCGCGGCACCAGCTGGCACCGCACCTCCAGTCCGTCACGCGTCGTCCCCACCCCACGGAAGCGACAGATCTCGCGGCCCGCGGACCGTCACAACAGCGAAAGCGACAGATCTCCGCGGATGTTCCGCGGAGATCTGTCGCTTTCGCGAGACGGGTGACGCTACGCGTCGGGCAGCAGGTCCGGACGGACGCGCCGCGTCCGCTCCAGCTGCTGCTCGTGCCGCCAGGCACCGACGCGGGCGTGGTGACCGCTGAGCAGGACGTCAGGGACGTCGAGGCCGCGCCACGACGCGGGCTTGGTGTACGAGGGGTACTCGAGCAGGCCGTCCTCGTGGGACTCCTCGACCAGCGACTCGGGGTTGCCGACGACGCCGGGGACGAGTCGTCCGACGGCCTCGATCATCGCCATCGCAGCGACCTCGCCGCCGTTCAGCACGTAGTCGCCGAGCGAGAGCTCGACGACGGTGGCGCGCGACGACGCCCACTCGAAGACGCGGGCGTCGATGCCCTCGTACCGCCCGCAGGCGAACACGAGGTGCTCCGACGTCGACGCGAGCGACCGCGCGATCGACTGCGTGAAGGGCGTGCCGGCCGGCGTCGGGACCACCAGGGTCGACGAGCCGTCGGGCCGGAAGAGCGCTTCGAGCGCCTGTGCCCACGGCTCCGGCTTCATCACCATGCCGGCGCCACCGCCGTACGGGGTGTCGTCGACGGTGCGGTGCCGGTCGGTGGTCCACGATCGCAGGTCGTGCACGTGCAGGTCGAGGAGACCGCCGGAGCGGGCCTTGCCCAGCAGGGACACGTCGAGCACGGAGAAGAACTCCGGGAAGATCGTGACGATGTCGATCCGCACGGGGACTAGTCCGTGACCGTCTCGGGGCGCGAGGTGTCCTCGGGGTCCTCGAACAGGCCCTGCGGGGGCGTGACCGTGACGGTGCCGGCCGCGATGTCGACCGCGGGCACGATGGCCGAGACGAACGGCACGAGGACCTCGCCGCGGGACGGTGTGTCGATCGCGAGCAGGTCCTGTGCGGGCATGTGGTCCACGCGGGCGACCGTGCCGACCTCGACGCCGTCACGCAGGACCTTGAGCCCGACGAGCTGGTGGTCGTACCAGGCGTCGTCCTCACCGGTCTCGGCGTCGGCGTCCTGCTCGACCCAGAGGATGATGCGCGCCAGGGACTCGGCCGCGGTGCGGTCGTCGATCCCGGCGAAGAACGCGACGGGGTGACCGTTGTACCAGCGGAGTTCGTCCAGCTCGAGGGTCTTGCCCGACCACGGTGAGTCGTCGGGGACCTGGAGCGTGAAGGTGGCGCCCGGGGTGAACCGACGATCCGGGTCGTCGGTGTAGAGCTCGAGCTTGATGCCGCCCTTGAGCCCGTGCGCCTTCGTGATTCGACCCACCCGGAGCTGGGTCGTCTCCCTAGGAATCGGTGTCCACCACGTCGACCCGCACGCGATTGCCGTCGGCCAGGGCCGTGACGAGCGTGCGGAGCGCCTTGGCGGTGCGCCCGGCGCGACCGATCACGCGGCCGAGGTCCTCGGGGTGCACACGCACCTCGAGGACCTCGCCGCGTGGGGAGGTGGAGCTGGCGACGCGCACGTCGTCAGGGTGATCGACGATCCCCTTGACGAGGTGCGTCAGCGCGGATTCGAGCAAGGACTACGCCTCGGTCGTCTCGTCGGCGGTCTCGGCGTCGTCGGCCTTCGCGGCGGGAGCCGTCTTCTCCGACTTCGGCTTGAGCACGGCCTTCTTCGAGGAGTCGACCTGGAAGGCCGGCTTCGGCTCGGCGACCTTGACCTTGGACTCGGTGTCCTTCTCGCCCTTGAACTTGGCCCAGTCGCCGGTCAGCTTGAGGAGGGCCGCGACCTGCTCGGTCGGCTGCGCGCCGACGCCGAGCCAGTAGAGCGCACGCTCGGACTCGATCTTGATGACCGAGGGCTCCTCGGTCGGGTGGTACTGACCGATCTCCTCGAGGACACGACCATCGCGCTTGGTGCGCGAGTCGGCGACGACGATGCGGTAGTAGGGCGCACGGATCTTACCGAGACGCTTCAGACGGATCTTGACAGCCACAATTGCTCCTGTTTGCTTTCGTTGTGGTTGAACTGGAACCGCGGGCGTGGGGGCACACACGGCGAAAGCTCGAGAGAGATCGCTCACAGCTGGATAGAGGGTCGAGCTGCGGCGATTCGACCGTTCATTCTTGCAGATTCCCGGCCGTGATGCGAGCCGACTCGCTACGGCGCGAGCCGCCGCACCGCTTCGAGGGCCTCGGACGTCGCCCGGACCGCGTCCACGCTCCGTGCGTCACGCGCACCGCCGACGACGGCGTACGGCACGCCGGCGGCCTGGAGGCCCGTCACGAGTCCGTCAGGCGCGTCGCCCTCGGCGTCGGTCGCGCGCTCCTGCCCGGCGCAGACCACGACGGTGTCCGCCGGCACGCCGACCTCGTCCCCGTGCTCGTCGCGGATCCAGAGCACCCCGGGTTCGATGCGCAGGTACTCCTGCACGCCGCCGACCATCCGCACCCCGGCGTCCCGCAGCCGGCCGATCGCGACCCAGCGCGAGGTGATGCCGATCCCCTGGCCGAACTTGCCCGAACGCCGGAGCACCGTCACCTGCGACCCCGGTCGGGTGGTGCGCCGTGCCGCGGGGAGGCGCTGCGGCACGTCGCCGACGAGCTCCTCGGACACGTCGAGGTCCCAGCGGGCCGCGAACTCGGCGGCCCGGACGACTTCGTCGGGCGACTCGGTCAGGAACGCCGCGGTGTCCACGCCGATGCCGCCGCCGCCGATGATCGCGACGGTGCCCTCGGGGACCCCCTGGTGGAGTGCCTGCTCGTAGGACAGCACGTGCGGCAGGTCGCTGCCGGGGACGTCGATGCTCCGCGGGACCACCCCGGCCGCGAGCACGACGGCGTCGCTGTCGACGAGGTCCCGAGCCGTGGCCGGGCGTCCGAGGTGGATCGTGGCGCCCCGCTCCGCGAGCTCGGCACGTGCGGACCGCACCGTGGCGGCGTAGTCCTCCTTCCCCGGGACGAGTGCGGCGAGGCCGAACTGGCCGCCGAGGCGGTCGGACGCCTCCCAGACGGTGACGTCGTGGCCCCGGCGGGCGGCGTCCACCGCGGCGGCGAGCCCGGCCGGTCCGCCACCGACGACGTCGACGCGCTTCGGGTCGGTGGTCGGGCGGGCGGGGAACGCGACCTCGCGGGCGGCACGGGGGTTCACCAGGCAGGACACCGGTGCGCCGATGATCGAACGGTCGAGGCACGCCTGGTTGCAGCCGATGCAGGTGTTCACCAGGGCGAACCCGCCCGCGAGCGAGCGCGACACGATGGCGGGGTCGGCGAGGAACGGCCGGGCGAGCGCGACGGCGTCGATCAGGCCGTCACTGAGCACGGCTTCACCGTCGCGCAGGTCCGTCATCCGGTTCGAGGCGATCACGCGGACGTCCGGGTACGGGGACGCGCGCACCACCGCGGCGATCCGTGTCGCGTACGCCAGCCAGGCCCCGTGCGGCACCGAGGCCTGCACGGTCGGGGTGCGGGACTCGTGCCAGCCGATGCCGACCGAGATGCCGTCGAGCCCGAGCGGCAGCAGGTCGTGCACGAGCGCGTCGACCTCGTCCTCGGTCGACGAGCCGGGCATCAGGTCGGCGCCGGACAGCCGGATGGTCACGGCGAGCTCGGGCACCGCGGCGCGCACGGCCCGGACGACCTCGATCGCGAAGCGCCGACGCCGTTCCGCGTCACCGCCCCACTCGTCGTCGCGCAGGTTCGTCAGCGGTGACTGGAACTGGTTGATCAGGTACCCCTCGGACGCCATGATCTCGACACCGTCGAACCCGATCGCGCGCGCGGTGCGGGCCGCGGCGGCGAAGTCCTCGATGGTCCGCACGACCTCGGCCGACGTCAGCTCGGTCGGCACCACCCCGCGGGCGGCCGCCCAGGGCAGGGCCGAGGGCGCCACGACTCGCTGCGGGTCGCCGTGCCGGTCGACCATGCCCGACGCGAGCGCGTACCGCCCGGCGTGGAACAGCTGCGCGAGGATCGTCCCGCCCTCGTCGTGCACGGCGTCGACCGCCACCCGGAACCGCTCGTCGGCTCCCCCGACGCCGAACACCGCGAAGTCCGGACCGCCGCGGGCCTCGTCGTTCACCGCGATCCCGCCGGTGATGATGCACGCCGCCCCGCCGGCCGCCCGTTCGCGGTAGAAGGCGGCCATGCCGGCTCCGTCGTCGTCGTGCACCTCGAGCCCGGTGTGCATCGACCCCATCACCACCCGGTTCGCCAGGTGCAGGGGGCCGAGGGTCCAGGGTGACGCGACGGTCCGGAGGGACTCCGGCACGACGGGGGCGGAAGCGACGCTGCTCATGCGCCTATTCTGCGGTGTCAGCGGCCGGAGCGTCGGCCGGCAGCACCGCGTCGCGGAGGGGCGACGTCGTGTCCGACCAGTACGGCGGTGCGATGACCGTCAGCCCGCCGTCGACCGAGAGCACCTGCCCGGTGATGTACCCGGCCTTGTCCGACAGCAGGAAGTCGACGGCGTCGGCCATGTCATCGGCCGTCCCAGGGCGCTGCAGCGGGAGCTTCTCGAGCACGGTGTCCATCGGCGCCTGGCCGGGGACCTTCGTGTAGAAGTACTCGAGCGAGTCGGTGTCGATGAGGCCGCCGTTCACCGCGTTGACCGTGATCTGGCGCGGACCGAACTCCACCGCCATGTACTTCATGTACGCCTCGCTCATGGCCTTGGCGGCACCGAGTGCGGCGTAGGTCGGGAATGCCCGGAGTGATCCGTACGAGGTCACGACGACGATGCGGCCACCCCGGTCCATGAGTTCCGCGGCGCGCTGGGCGCCGAGCACGAACGAGCGGGCGTTCGTGGCGTAGCTGCGGTCGAGGTGGTGCAGCTTGAGGTCGGCGACGGGCTTGAACGCGCTGGCGGCGGCGTTCGCCACGAACATGTCGAGGCGTCCGTAGGTGTCGCGCACCAGGTCGAACAGGGCGTCGATCGACTCCGGCTGCTCGATGTCGACCTGCGCCGTGATGCCGTCGCCGCCGGCCGCCCTGACGTCGGCGAGGGACTCCTCGGCCAGGTCGGCGTTGCCCTTGTACGTCACCACGACGGTGACGCCGCGCTGGCCGAGCTTCTGCGCGAGCAGGCGGCCGATGCCGCGCGAAGCGCCGGTGATCAGTGCGATGGGCGAGCTGAGCGCGATGGGTGCGTTGGTGCTGTCGGTCACTGCGGTCCTTTGCGTGCGTGGGGACGGACGGGAGGCGCGGGGCGGGCCCGCCACGGGCCTCCAGTCCGGTGGTCGGTTGTGGTCTAGAACCCGGCCTTGCCGGTCACGACGGCGCGGCCGACGATCAGCTTCTGGATCTCGTTGGTGCCCTCTTCGAAGCGCTGCGCGCGTGCGTCGCGGTAGACGCGCTCGATGGCGTTGCGCTTCCAGTAGCCCTGCCCGCCGTGCACCTGCAGGGCCTTGTCGGTGACGCGCGCGAGCATGTCGACGGCGACCATCTTCGAGGCACTGGAAAGGGTGCCGGCGTCGGGACGGTCTTCCTCGTAGGCGCGCGCGGCCTCGAGCACCAGGGCGCGTGCTGCGGCGATGTCGGCGTAGTTCTCGGCCAGGTAGAACTGGATCGCCTGGCGGCTGGAGAGCTGCTTGCCGAACGTCTCACGCTTGTTCGCGTACTCGACGGCGAGCTCGTTCGCCCGCTCCGCGAGCCCGACGGCGCTCATCGCGACGGACACCCGGCTCGGCAGCAGGAAGCCGCCGAGCGCGACCTCGAGACCCTGGCCCTCGGCGCCGAGCAGTGCACTCGCCGGCACGGGCACGTCGGTGAAGCGCAGGATCGCGTGGTCGGTGCCGCGGATGCCCATGGTGTCGGAGTCGTCGATCACCTCGGCACCCGGCAGCCCGTTGTTCGGCATGAGGAACGCGACCGTGCCGTCCTGGCCGCTCGTCCCCTCGAGGCGGGCGGCGATGAGCCAGTAGTCGGCCTTGACGCCGAAGGTGATGAGGTGCTTCTCGCCGTTCATCACGTAGGTGTCGCCCTCGCGCCGGACGGTCGTGCGGATGTCCGCTCCGGTGCCCGCGGTGGCCTCGGTCAGGGTGAACGCGACGAGCGTGTCACCGGCGACGGACGGCTTGACGACCTGCTCGATCTGCTCCGGCGTCGCGTAGGGAGCCATCGCGCGCCAGGTGCCGTTGATGACGTGCACGAGCATGCGGATGGAGGCGTGCGAGCGGGAGACGACCTCCATGATCTCGAGGTAGCGCGAGAACGGGATCGCCCGTCCGCCGAGCTCCGTCGGGGCGGCGAGGCTGAGCCACCCGTTGTCCTTGAGCTCCCGGAACAGCTCGGGAGCGACCCGGCCCGTGCGCTCGATCTCGTCCGCCCACTCCTCGCCGGGGCCGCGCACCCACTCGGTGACCTCGGCCTTGAGCTGCTGGAAGGCGGCTTCGTCGAAGCCCGTGCTCGTCTGCTCGACGATCGTCATCGTGTCTCGTTCTCCTTCGTCGCGACGAGCGCGGCCGCCTGCTCGCGCAGGATGTTCTTCTGGACCTTGCCGACCGCGTTGCGCGGCAGCTCGGTGGTGTACTCGAGTCGTTCCGGCCAGTAGTACTTGCTCACGCCGGCCGTGTCGAGGTACTGCTGCATCCCGGCGAAGTCGAGCGGCTCGTCCGCGCGGGCGTTCACCACCCAGGCGCAGGCACGCTCACCGAGTCGCCCGTCCGGCATCGCCACGATCGCCACGTCCGTGACCAGCGGGTGCTGGTACAGCAGGTTCTCGATCTCGACGACGGGGATCTTCTCGCCGCCGCGGTTGATGACGTCCTTCACGCGCCCGGTGATCGACAGGAAGCCCTTCTCGTCGACCTTCGCCAGGTCGCCGGTCCGGTACCAGCCGTCCGCGGTGAACACGTCGTCGGTCAGGTCCGGGCGGTCGAGGTAGCCCGCGAACATCGTCGGCGAGTGCAGCTCGAAGTTGCCCTCGGTCCCGGCGGGCAGCTCGATCCCCGCGTCGTCGACGATGCGGATCGCGATGCCCGGCAGCGCCCGGCCGTCGTGACCGTACGCGTCGGCGGGGTCGTCGCTCGGGCTGGACAGGGCCCCGAGACACGTCTCGCTCGTCCCGAAGGCGCCGAGGATGGCGCTGCCGAGCACCGTGCTCGCTCGCTGGGCCAGTGCGCGGGGCACCGCGGCGCCCGTCGGCACGAAGATCCGGAGCGACTCGGGCTGCGGAGCACCGGCCTCGACCAGGTCGACGAGGTCGGTCAGGAACGGCGTCGCGCACTGCACGAAGGACGCCCGTGCGACGCCGAACGCCTGCTCGAGTGCGACGCGGCCGTCCCACACCGGCTGGATGACCTGCGGGGCACCGAGCCGGAACGCCAGCAGCATGCCGTACAGGAACCCGGTCTGGTGCGCGAGCGGCGACGGGATGTAGATGCGGTCGGCGCTGGTCAGCCCGGACTGCGCCACGTGCATGGCGGTCGCGAGCCCGAGCGTGCGGTGCGGGTGCTGCACGCCCTTCGGCTCCCCCGTGGTGCCGGAGGTGAAGAGCAGCTGGCAGACGTCGTCCGGCCCGGGAGCGTGCGACGCGATCTCGTCGACGTCGACGTGCACGGCGGCGAGGGCGTTCTCGAAGTAGCGCCAGTGCCAGTCGCTCGCCACGACCCGTTCCAGGGCGTCGGCGGGCAGCGGCGGCTGGTTCGTCGGGGTGTCCCCCTGCCCGCGGGCCTCGGCTCGGAGCACGATGACGTGCTCGAGCGACAGGCGGCGGTCCTGCGCTGCGGCCTCGTCGATGACGTCGAGGAGTTCGAGCGCGGGACGGCGCTTCCGGAACACGTTCGGCAGGAAGACCACGCGGGCCTTCGAACGCGCCAGCGTCATCGTGGTCTCGCGGGGACCGAACACCGGCATGATCGGGGTCGCGACGGCGCCGATCTGGACCGCACCGAGGGTGATCGACACGAACTCGCGCCAGTTCGGCAGCTGCATCGCGACGGATTCACCCGTGCGCACGCCGAGTTCGAGCAGCAGGGCGGAGACCCGGTCAGCCTCGTCCTGCAGCTCCTTCCACGTGGTGTTCACGGGCGTCGCACCGCCGACCTCGATCACGGCCAGGCCGTCGGGGTCGGTCTGGGACAGGGCACGGACCCGCTCGCTCAGGACGAGGGGGTCGGCGTCGACGCCGGCGAGCTCGGGCACGGCGACGGCGGGCTGCGGGGCGGCGGGCTGCGCGGCGGCGGGCTGTGCGGCGGGCTGCGCGACCGGCTGGTCGGCGGGCTCGGGTGCCGCCGACGTCTCGAGGTCCTCGGCTGCCGCGCTGACCGGGGGCGCGCCCAGGTGCGTGCGGACCCCGTCGGCCTCGGCGGCGTCGATCCGGTCGTCCCGCGCCACCTGGGCTGCGAGCCGGTCACCGACGGACATGTCGAGCCCGACGGAGTTCATCGCCTCGAGGAACGTCGGGTAGGAGATCCGGTAGGCACGCGGGTAGGTCAGGCCGGACACCCCGTCGGCACTCGACGCCGCGACCGCGAGGGACATCAGCACGCGGTGGTCGTTGAACGAGGACATCGGCGCTCCGTGCAGCCCAGCCGCACCGACACCGGTGACCCGCAGCTCGTCCGCACCCTGCTCGGCACGGCCGCCCATCCGGTTCAGCTGGAGCATCGCCGCCACGCGGTCAGACTCCTTCAGCCGGATGTGCGCCACGTTCCACAGTCGGCTCGTGCCCTCGGCGAACGTGGCCATCGTGGACAGCACGGGCAGCAGGTCCGGGATCGGACGGCAGTCGACGTCGAGCGGCCGGAGCGGCGACCCGTCGTGCTCGATCCGGACGAAGCCGGTCTCCTCGTCGATCCGCATCGGGACACCCATCGCGGTCGCGAGGTCCAGGAACTCGCTCTCCGGGTGGTCGGTCTCGGCCGTCGTCGTGGCCGTCATGCCCCGCAGTAGCACGTTCGACTCGCGGGTGCCGGCCGCCGCGATGCCGAACGCTGCGGAGCCGATGTCGGGCGGGATGACGTAGTCGTGCGGGGTGGCCTGCTGGCCCGCCGGGATCCGGTACTCGAGCCAGTCGTCGGAGACCTCGACCGTCAGGCCGAACTGCCGCATCATCCGCACGGTGAGCTCGACGTAGGGCTGCTCGTTGAGCCGCCCGCCGGTGATGTGGATCCGCGTCTCGTGCTCGGCGAACGGTGCCACGAGCAGCAGCCCGGACACCCACTGCGACAGGGTGCCGGCGATCGTCACGTCACCGCCACGCGGACGCTTCGGCTGCACGGTGACGGGCGGGCAGTCGTTCGTCGCCTCGAGCTCTACCCCCATCTGCGTCAGCGAGGTGAGCAGCGCCTTGATCGGCCGGCGCTGGAAGTACTTCATGCCCGACAGGGTCATCGGGCGGTCGGCCAGCGAGGCGAGCCCGGTCATGAAGTAGAGCGTGGTGCCCGAGGACCCCATGTTGAGCAGTCCGTCGGCACCGCGCGAGCCGTGGTCCACGACGTCGGTGGCCTGGTACCGGCCGCCCAGTCCGGTCACGTGGTACGCGTTCCCACGACGCTTGACGTCGACGCCGAGCGCGCGGAGCGTGCCCACGGTCCACTCCACCTGTCGCGTCGCGCTCACCCCGGAGACGACACTCGTCCCCTTCGCGAGCGACGCGAGCACCAGCGCGCGGTGCGCGTGGTACTTCGAGACCGGGATGTCGAGTTCTCCGACGAGCGGGGCGTTCGTCCCGCGCACCACCAACTGCATGCGTACCTCTTCCCTGTAGGAACATTTCAACGGTACGCCCACAGTGGAACTAGTTGCAGGGCGATCCGCACGATCGGGACAACGCTTCGTTGTGCGTGTCCGACAAGGACCCGGGCAGGATGGACGGCATGGACATCCGCTTCACCGAGTCCCGCCCGTCGACCATCGGCGTCGAGTGGGAACTCCCCCTGGTCGACCGGTCGACCGGCGACCTCGCTCCCCGCGCCCCCGCCGTCATCGCCGCCGTGCACGAGCGGCTCGGTGACCACGACCGCGTCACCGAGGAGCTGCTGACCAACACGGTCGAGGTCGTCTCGAGCGTCCACGACCGCGTGGGGGCTGCGACGAGCGAGCTGTCCGGCATCATCGGCGAGGTCATCGACGCCGCCGAACCGCTCGACGCCCAGGTGATGTGCTCCGGCACGCACCCGTTCGCAGTGTGGGACCAGCAGGAGATCACCCCGGACAGCGAGCACTACACGACGCTGATCGACCGGACCCGCTGGTGGGGACGCCAGATGCTCATCTGGGGCGTGCACGTGCACGTCGGCATCGACGACCGCGACAAGGCGGTCCCGATCATGAACGCGATGCTCGCCTACGTCCCGCACCTGCAGGCGTTCACCGCGTCGAGCCCGTTCTGGGGCGGCACCGACACCGGGTACGCCTCGAACCGCGCCCTCATGTTCCAGCAGCTCCCGACCGGCGGGCTCCCGCCGCAGCTCGGCGCCTGGGCGAACTTCGAAGAGGTCGTCGGCGACCTCACGCACACCGGCGTCATCGACGGCGTGAAGGACCTGCGCTGGGACATCCGTCCGTCGCCGGGCTGGGGCACCCTCGAGAACCGGGTGTCCGACGGTATCTCGACCCTGCACGAGGTCGGCGCCGTCACCGCGCTCGTCCAGTGCCTGGTCACCGCCTGCTCGGACCGGCTCGACGCCGGTGAGACCCTGCCCACCATGCAGCCGTGGTTCATCCGCGAGAACAAGTGGCGCGCGGCCCGCTACGGCATGGAGGCCGAGATCATCACGAACGTCGCCGGCGACGAGCGGCTCGTGACCGACGAGGTGCACGACCTGGTGCAGCGGCTCGACCCGATCGCCGAGCGGCTCGGCTGCCAGGACGAACTGCACCACCTCGACACGATGATCGAGCGCGGCGCCTCGTACCAGCGGCAGCTGCAGGTCGCGCAGGAGAACGGCGGCGACCTGCGCGAGGTCGTCCGCCACCTGGTGACGGAGTTCCGCGAAGCGCTCTAGCCGCGACCGGCCCGTCCCGGGCGTACCTGGTCGAATCGGGCGTACCTGGTCGTTTCTTTCGACGAAGTACGCCCGATTCCACGTTCCACCGCGCGTGCGATGGGAAGGAACGTCGCGACGCCGCCCCCGCGTCCAGTCCGCGCCCACCCACCTAATCGATCCGGGTATACCTCGTCGAATCGGGCATACCTGGTCGTTTCTTTCGACCAGGTACGCCCGATTCCACTTTCCATCGCGCGTGCGATGGGAAGGAACGTCGCGGCGCGACCACGAACGGACGGGAGGCCCGGTGCCAGCTGGCACCGGGCCTCCCGTCCGTCAGGTGGTCGCGACTAGCGACCCAGGAACTTCTGCAGCGACGCGAGCTCTTCCTCGGTCGGTGCCTTGCCGCCCTTGGCGCCGCCGAGGCCGAGGCCGGACCCCTGCGGGGCCTGCTGCGGCGCAGCCGCCGCGCCGGCCGCGAGGGCTGCGCGCTTGGCGGGGTTGCCCACCTTCGACTTCTTCTTGCCGCCCTGCTGCTGCTTCTTGCCGCCGTGCATGCCCGGGATCGGACCCATGCCCGGCATCTGCGGCACACCACCGCGGGCGACGGTCTTCATCATCTTGGCGGCCTGCTCGAAGCGGTTGACCAGCGCGTTGACCTCGGTGACCGTCGATCCGGCACCGCGCGCGATGCGCAGACGGCGCGAACCGTTCAGGAGCTTCGGGAGCTCGCGCTCCTGGGGCGTCATCGACTGGATGATCGCCTCGGTGCGGACGATCTCGCGCTCGTCGAAGTTGTCGAGCGCCTCGCGCATGCCCTTCGCTCCCGGGAGCATGCCGAGCATGCCCTTGATGGAGCCGGCCTTGCGGAGCTGCTGCATCTGCTGCAGGAAGTCGTTCAGCGTGAAGTTGTCGGTCGCGATCTTGTCCGCGACCTTGCGCGCCTCTTCCTCGTCGAAGGCGCCCTGCGCCTGCTCGATGAGGGACAGGATGTCGCCGAGGTCGAGGATGCGGCTCGCCATGCGGTCCGGGTGGAACGGCTCGAAGTCGTCGAGCGACTCACCCGTCGACGCGAACATGATCGGGCGGCCGGTCACACTGGCCACCGACAGGGCGGCACCACCGCGTGCGTCACCGTCGAGCTTGGAGAGCACGACACCGGTGAAGTCGACGCCTTCCTGGAAGGCACGGGCCGTGTTGACGGCGTCCTGACCGATCATCGCGTCGATGACGAACAGGACCTCGTCCGGGTCGACGGCCTTGCGGATGTTCGCGGCCTGCTTCATCAGCTCGGCGTCGACACCGAGTCGACCGGCGGTGTCCACGATGACGGTGTCGTACTGCTGGTCGATCGCGGCCTTGATGGCGTTCTTGGCGACCTTGACCGGGTCGCCGACACCGTTGCCGGGCTCGGGCGCGAACACGTGCACGCCGGCCTGCTCGCCGACGACCTGCAGCTGCTGCACAGCGTTCGGACGCTGGAGGTCCGCCGCGACGAGCATCGGGGTGTGGCCGTCCTTCTTGAGCCACTTGCCGAGCTTGCCCGCGAGGGTGGTCTTACCGGCACCCTGCAGACCCGCGAGCATGATGACCGTCGGCGGCTTCTTCGCGAACTCGAGCCGTCGCTGCTGCCCGCCCAGGATGCCGACGAGTTCCTCGTTGACGATCTGGACGACCTGCTGCGCCGGGTTGAGCGCGCGGTTGACCTCGTCGGAGAGGGCACGCTCGCGCACCGATGCGGTGAACGCCTTGACGACCTCGAGCGCGACGTCGGCGTCGAGGAGCGCCCGCCGGATCTCGCGGACGGTGCCGTCGACGTCGGACGGAGTCAGCCGACCCTTGCTCCGCAGATTGCGGAAGGTCTCGGTCAGCCGATCGGAGAGTGAACCGAATTGCGCCATGATCCGTCGATTCTACAAGGCTCCCGCCGACGACACCGGCCCGTTCACCGCAGGAGGACACCCTCGGTCAGCTCGAGCGGCGCTGCGAGCCCCACGTCGATGACCACCGGCGCGCTCGACGGGCTCCGGTCACCGGTCGGGAACCAGCGTCGGTCGGGCGACACCAGGATCACGAGACCGTCCACGTCGCCCACCGCCGCGAACGACTCGCCCGGCGGGTTGGCGTACGGCTCGACACCGGCGCGCCGCAGGGCCTCGACAGCGCCGAGGACGTCGGGGACGGGGACGCCGACCTCGCTGACGGAGACGAGCGGGACGACGGTGCCGGTGCCGGTGCCGGTGCCGGTGCCGGTGCCGGTGCCGGAACCGTCGCCGGCGCGCCGGGCGCCCGACTCCAGGTCCCGCCGCTCGATGAGCTCGAGGAGCTGCTCGTCGGGCCCCTCGAAGTAGACCGACCGCGGGTTCCAGTTCGGCGGCCCCTCGAACTCGTCCTGGTCGTCCGTACCGAGCACCGTCGTCAGTCCGGCGATCCAGGCCTTGGCCGCGTCGAACGTCCCCGTGGGGATGGTCATCGCCAGGTGCAGGGCTCCGGCCATCTCCGGCAGTTCGCGGAACACGAGGAGCGTCGACCCCACCACGACGCGCACCGTGGCGTCGACGATCTCGACCGGACACCCCAGTCGTTCGTAGAACCGGGCGGTGTCGGCGAGCGATCGGGTGGCGAGCTGTACCTGTCGGATGTCCATGTCCTCATCGGACCATCTCAACCCTTGTTGAGGTCAAGCACCCGGTTGTTGGACGCCGTCCAGAAACTGTCGTACGCTCGCCGCATGCCGGAACTCGAGATCGTCCGCCACCACGGCCTGCTCGACTACGCGGACGGCCTCGCCCTGCAGCGGGACCTGCACGCCGACGTCGTCGCCGGCCGCTCCCCCGGGGCCGTCGTCCTCTGCGAGCACCCGTCCGTGTACACCGCCGGACGCCGCACCGAACCGACCGACCTGCCGACGAACGGCGCCCCGGTCGTCGACACCGACCGTGGTGGACGCATCACCTGGCACGGGCCGGGGCAACTGGTCGCATACCCGATCGTCCGGCTCGCCGAACCCCTCGACGTCGTCGCCTGGGTGCGCGACCTGGAGCAGGTCGTCATCGACGCCGCGGCCGCAGTCGGGGTGCACGCCGAACGGGTCGCGGGTCGCAGCGGCGCCTGGGTGCCGGGCACGGACGCGTCCCCCGCCGCCAAGGTCGGCGCGATCGGCCTGCACGTGGCCGAGGGCGTGACGAGCCACGGCATCGCGATCAACTGCGACAACGCCCTCGACGCCTACGCCGCGATCGTCCCGTGCGGCATCGCGGACGCCGGGGTCACGACGCTGAGCGCCGCCGCGGCGCACGTGGGGCGTGCCCACGTGACCGTCGACGACCTCGCACCCCTGGTGGCAGGGCGTGTCCAACAGGCCGTCGACGGCATGCACAGCGGCCACCGGATCAGCACGACGGCCCCCAGCACCAGCACGAGCACGAGCACCAGCACCAGCACCGCGCCCGCCCGACAGGAGACCCTCGTATGACCCTCGCCCCCGAAGGCCGCCGCATGCTCCGGGTCGAGGCCCGGAACGCCGAGACCCCGATCGAGACGAAGCCAGCGTGGATCAAGACCCGTGCCACGCAGGGCCCCGAGTTCCGCGAGCTGTCGAGCCTGGTGCGCGAGAAGCAGCTGCACACCGTCTGCCAGGAGGCCGGGTGCCCGAACATCTTCGAGTGCTGGGAGGACCGCGAGGCCACCTTCCTGATCGGCGGCTCGCAGTGCACCCGTCGCTGCGACTTCTGCCAGATCGACACCGGCAAGCCGGAACCGCTCGACCGCGACGAGCCCCGCCGGGTCGCGGACTCCGTGGCGGAGATGGGGCTGCGGTACGCGACCGTGACCGGCGTCGCCCGCGACGACCTGCCCGACGGCGGCTCCTGGCTCTACGCCGAGACCATCCGGGCGATCCACGAGCACTCTCCCGGCACCGGCGTCGAGATCCTGGTGCCGGACTTCAACGGGCGACCGGACCAGCTCGGCCCGGTGTTCGACGCCCGCCCCGAGGTCTTCGCCCACAACGTCGAGACCGTCCCGCGGATCTTCAAGCGGATCCGGCCGGCGTTCACGTTCGAACGCTCCCTCGACGTCATCACCCAGGGCCGCGACGCCGGACTGGTCACGAAGTCGAACCTGATCCTCGGCATGGGCGAAGAGCGCATCGAGATCGAGGACGCCCTGCAGCGCCTGTTCGACGCGGGCACGGACATCATCACGCTGACGCAGTACCTCCGCCCGTCGCCCCGGCACCTGCCGGTCGCGCGCTGGGTCAAGCCGGAGGAGTTCGTCGAGCTCCGCCAGGTCGCCGAGCAGATGGGCTTCGCCGGAGTGCTCGCCGGACCGCTGGTCCGGTCGTCGTACCGGGCGGGCCGGCTGTGGGCACGGGCGACGGTGGCCCGCGGCGGCTCGGTTCCCGAGCACCTGGCCCACCTGCTCGACGCGACCCCCGGTCGCCAGGCCGTCTGACGCGCGCGCGGCGCGCGCGGCGCGGCCGGCGTTTCGCGCTGAGCGACACTTCACGGGCTGCGGAGCACGTGAACTGTCGCTCAGGCCGAAACTCCGTGCGCCCGGGCGACGCCCCGGACAGACGGGAGGCGCGGTGCCAGCTGGCACCGCGCCTCCTGTCCGTCAGGTGGTGACGACTACTTCGCGTCGGCCTCGACCGACTCCTTCGGCTGGCCGGTCGGGGTGAGCCCGCGCTCCTGGCGGCGCTTCGAGACCACCAGCGACGCGGTCGTGGCGACGGCGATCGTCAGCGCGATGAAGCCCAGCGAGAACCAGATCGGGATCTCCGGCGCCCACTCGATGTGCTCGCCACCGTTGATGAAGGGCAGCTCGTTGACGTGCATGGCGTGGAAGACGAGCTTCACACCGATGAACGCCAGGATGACGGCCAGGCCCTGACCCAGGTAGATGAGGCGCTCGAGCAGGCCGGCGATCAGGAAGTACAGCTGCCGGAGACCGAGCAGCGAGAACGCGTTCGCCGTGAACACGATGAACGCGTCCTGCGTCAGCCCGAAGATCGCGGGGATCGAGTCGAGCGCGAACAGCACGTCGGTCAGGCCGATGGCGACCATGACGAGCAGCATCGGGGTGAACAGCCGCTTGCCGTCGACGCGGGTGGTCAGACGGTCGCCGTCGTAGTGGTCCGAGGTCGGGATGATGTGCTTGAGGATCCGGATGAGCCGGGATTCGCCCTCGCTGCCGTGGTCGTTGCCACTGCGGGCCTGCGACCAGGCGAGCCAGAACAGCAGCGCACCGAACAGGTAGAAGACCCACGAGAAGTTCTCGATGATCGTGACGCCGAGGGCGATGAAGACGCCACGGGCGACGAGCGCGATCGCGACGCCGACCAGCAGGACCTTCTGCTGGAACTCCTTCGGCACGGCGAAGCTCGACATGATGATGAGGAAGACGAAGAGGTTGTCGACCGACAACGCCTTCTCGGTCAGCCAGCCGGCGAAGTACTCGCCACCGGCCTGCCCGCCGCCGAACACCAGGATCCCGATGCCGAACAGGATCGCCAGCCCGATGTAGAAGGCCGACCAGAACGCGGATTCGCGGATGTGGGGCACGTGCGGCGTGCGGACGTGCGAGTAGAAGTCGAACACCAGCAGCGCGAGGATGCCGGCGATCGTGATGAGCCAGACGAAGAGTGGGACGTCCACGGTTTCCTTCAGGTAGGGCGTGCCGCTGATGTGTGGGTACGCCGAGGCCTGAAGGTCTCTTCCGTCGTCCCGCACCGGAACCGGTGCCGCACGACCGGCGCCCCGGGGCCGGATCGTTCCGGACCGTACTGACGGGGTCACCGAGAGGGAATACTCCCCTTCGTGATCCCGAGCATACCGGGCACAGCGGACATGTGCCGCGCTCTAAGCTGGGAGCATGGCGAGTTCTTGGTCACTGTCCACACGGCTGCGCGGCCTCTTCCAGCGCAAGACGATCGACGAGACCACGTGGGAGGACCTGGAGACCGCCCTCATCGGCGCCGACTTCGGGCCCGACATCTCCGAGGAGATCATCGAGGACCTGCACGCCCGCGTCGACCGGTACGGCACGACCGACCCCGCCGACCTGCAGCGCATGCTCCGCGAGGTCCTCGAGGAACGGCTCTCCAAGCTCGACACCACCCTGAAGCTCAGCGCGCGGCCCGCCGTGGTGCTCGTCGTCGGGGTGAACGGCGTCGGCAAGACCACGACGATCGGCAAGTTCGCCAAGTTCCTGAAGACGTACGACCGCACGGTGCTCGTCGGGGCGGCGGACACGTTCCGCGCCGCGGCGGTCGAGCAGGTCGCCACCTGGGCCCAGCGCGCCGGCGTCGACGTCGTCCGTCCGTCGCAGCCCGGGCAGGACCCGGCGTCGGTGGCGTACCAGACCGTCGAGAAGGCGATCCGCGACCAGACCGAGATCGTCGTCATCGACACCGCCGGGCGCCTGCACACCAAGGCCGGCCTGATGGACGAGCTCACCAAGATCAAGCGCGTGGTCGAGAAGCAGACCGAGATCAGCGAGGTCCTGCTCGTCCTCGACGCGACGACGGGCCAGAACGGCCTCGCACAGGCCCAGGCCTTCATCGAGGGCGCCGGTGTGACCGGCCTCGTCATCACGAAGCTCGACGGCTCGGCCAAGGCCGGGTTCGTGCTGAGCGTGCAGGAGAAGACCGGCATCCCGATCAAGCTCATCGGGCAGGGCGAGGGCATCAACGACCTCACGGGCTTCACCCCGCACGTGTTCGTGCAGAACCTCGTCGGCTGAGCGAACGCGATCTCGTCGGCTGAGCGAAGGCGCCCCGTCGGCTGAGCGAACGCGTCGGCACGCCGAGGAGTAGCGTCCCTGACGGTCCGGGCATCTGCTCGGTCTCGTTCCAGGGATAGGAGACCCTCATGCCCGCACTGCTGATCATCGCGATCATCGTCGGCCTCGTCCTGCTCTTCAGCGGCATCTTCGTCGGTGCGCTGAAGTTCCTGCTCTGGGTGGGCATCGTGCTCATCCTGCTGGCGGTCATCGGCTGGCTGCTCCGGACGATCCGCGGTCGCGCGTAGCGACCCGGCGTCCTGTCCGGACGCACCTGACAGAACGGGAGGCGCGGTGCCAGCTGGCACCGCGCCTCCCGTCTGTCGTGGTCGCGACCAGGGCGCCTAGGCGACCGCGTCCGCCGGCTCGCGCTTCTGCACCCGCTGCCCGACGACCGCGGAGACGCCGTCCTGCCGCATCGACACCCCGTACAGGGCGTCAGCGATCTCCATCGTGCGCTTCTGGTGCGTGATGACGATGAGCTGGGACGACTCGCGGAGCCGCTCGAACACGGTCAGCAGGCGGCCGAGGTTGGCGTCGTCGAGTGCCGCCTCGACCTCGTCCATGATGTAGAACGGCGACGGCCGCGCGGTGAAGATCGCGACGAGGAGCGCCACCGCCGCCAGGGACCGCTCGCCGCCGGACAGCAGGGTCAGGCGGTCGATCTTCTTGCCGGCGGGCTTCACCTGCACGTCGATCCCGGTGCCGAGCAGGTCGGTCGGGTCGGTCAGGTTGATGGACCCCGAGCCGCCCGGGAACAGGATCGGGAAGATGACGTCGAACGCTTCCTTCGTGTCGTTGAACGCGGACTCGAAGATCGTCTGCATCTTCGTGTCGAGCTCGTCGATGATCGTCAGCAGGTCCGTCCGGGTCTTCTGCAGGTCCTCGAGCTGCTCGGCGAGGAACGCGTGCCGCTGCTCGAGCGCCTGGAACTCCTCGAGCGCGAGCGGGTTCACCTTGCCGAGCTGTCCGAGGTCGCGCTCCGCGGCCTTGAGTCGGCGCTCCTGCTCGGCACGGACGTAGGGCACGGTCTCGACGTCGGCCGGGTCGATCTCGTCGGACGTGTCGAACTCGGGCAGGGCGGGGCCGCCGGGCAGCGTGGACTCGGCGTCGACGAGCGCCAGGTCGTCGGTGCTCGTCTCGGCGTCTTCGTCTGCGTGCGCGTCCGTGTCGGTGTCCGCGCGGTCCGGTTCGGTCACGCCCGCGGCTTCGGCCGCGGCGGCCGCGGCTGCGGCTGCGGCCGCGGCGGCCGCGGCTGCGCGCTCCGCCTCACGGTGCTTCCGCGCGCGCACCCGCGGGTCCACGAGCACGTCGACGGGCACCGGCACGTGCGGCCCGTACTCGGCCACCAGCACGGCCTCGGTCAGCCCGAGCTCGCTCTGCGCCCGGTCGAGGACGCCGGACACGTGCAGCTTCTTCTCGTAGATCTCCATCTCGAGCGAGTGCACGCCGTCGGTGATGGTCTGCAGGCGGTCCCGGAGTTCGCGCTCCTCGTTGCGGATGGTCTGCAGCTCGGTGTTGCGCTTCGACCGCTCGGCTTCCTCGGTCGCCAGCTGCACCCGCGCTTCGGCCAGCGAACGGTCGACCGCACCGAGCACCCCGGGCAGGTCGGCGAGCACGGCTTCCGCGGTCCGGATCTGGCCGCGTCGGATGACGGCGAGCCGGGCGGCCTCCTCGGCGGCGGCGCGCTCCGCCTCGAGCTGGCGTTCGAGCTGGTCGGCGCGGTTCCGTTCGGCGCGCACCCGCTCGCGCACGGTCTCGACCTGGATCCGCTGCTCGACCTCGGCGGCACGTGCGGCCTCGAGCGCGTCCTGCAGCGCGGGACGCTCGGAGGCGTCGACCACGGGACGCTCCTGCTCGGTGAAGGCCCGGTGCGCCGACTCGGCCTCGGCCAGCACCGCCTCGGCGGTCTCGACGGCGCCGTCGGTCTCGGCCAGCGCGGCACGCAGCCGCTCGACCTCGGCCGCGGCGTTCTCCGCCTTCGCCCGCGTCGATGCGCTCGTGCGGTCGTACTCGGCCTTCGCCCGCGTGTACGCGCGGGAAGCTGCGTCGGCCTCGTCCGCACGGCGGCGTGCGTCCTCGACGGCACTGCGTGCGGCCTGGAGGCCCGTGGCCGCGTCCTCGGCGTCGGTCGCGATCGCGTCGCGGCGCGTCACGGCGTCGTCGCGCTCCGCGACGAGCTCGATGCGCGAGGTGACGCGCTCCCCGCCGCCGGTCACGCGGACCGCGCGGACGAGGTCGCCGGACCGCGTGACCACCGTGGCGTGCGGGGCGGCCGTGAGCACCGCCTCCAGGTCGAGGTCGTCGGTCTCCGCGACCAGCGTGTCGCGCAGGATCGACGCGAGCGCCGGCGGTCCCTGCACCAGGTCGATGGCACGGCGGACGCCGGCCGGCAGGGTCACGGGCAGGGCGGTGGTGACGGCTGCGGCGTCCGCGACGACGACGTCGATCCGGCCGAGGTCAGCAGCGCGGGCGTGGTCGACGGCGTCGAGCGCCGCACCGCGGTCGTCCGCGAGGACGGCGTCGGCGAGTCCCTCGAGCGCGGTGGCGATCGCGGCCTCGAACCCGGGCGAGACCGTCAGGCTGTCGGCCAGGCGACCGACGATGCCCGCGCGACCGGCGTCGATCAGGGCCTGCGAACCGTCGCGGACCTCGATCGACATGCCGAGCGCGGTGACCCGGGCGTCGAGGGCGTCACGCTCGCGTTCGAGGGCGTGGAGGCGGTCGCGCTGCTCGTCGCGCGTGGTCTGGGCTCGTTCGAGCTCGGCGCGCGCCTGCTCCAGGGTCTGCGCGAGCGCGGTCTCGTCGACGCCCTCGGACGGGTCGACACCGAGTTCGGCGAGGGCCGCCGCGGCACGCTCGGCACGTTCCCCGGCCTCGGCCAGTGCCCGCTCCCGCCGCTCGCGGTCGGCGACGGCGGAACCGCGCTTCGACCGGGCGACATCGACGGCGCTGGCGAGCCGCTGCGCCTCGAGGTCGTGCTGCGAGACCAGGGCTGCCTGGGCGGCGATGCGTTCGTCGAGGGCGTCCAGCGCGGCGCGTGCGTCCTGCACCGCGCGGGCGGTCGTCGCCGAGCCGCCCTGCATCTCGTCGGCGCGGGCGGCGAGACGGTCGGCCTCGGCACGGACCCCGGCGACCTGCTCCTGGGTGACGGTCGGGCCCTGCTGCGGGGCGTCGGCCTGCTGCGCGAGGAACATCAGGCGCTGGTTCGCCAGGCTCGACAGGCCGCGGAGGCGCTCCTGCACGCTCTCGAGCCGGTGCACCACGGTGCGGGCGCGGTCGACGTCGTCGCCGACCATGCTCTGCTCGACGTGCTGCTGGCGCACCCGGGTCTGGTCGAGCCGCTCGGTCAGGACGATGCGCTCGGACTTGCGGCCCGCCTCGACCTCCTGGTGGTCGTGCAGCTCGCGGCGCAGGCGCACCACGTCGTCGGCCAGGATCCGGGCCTTGGCGTCGCGGAAGACCGCGGCGACCGACTGGGCCTTGCGCGCGACCTCGGCCTGGCGCCCGAGGGGCTTCAGCTGCCGCCGGATCTCACCGGCCAGGTCGGACAGGCGGGTCAGGTTCGTCTGCATCGCGTCGAGCTTGCGGAGGGTCTTCTCCTTGCGGCGACGGTGCTTCAGGATCCCCGCGGCCTCCTCGATGAAGCCGCGGCGGTCCTCCGGGGTGGCGTGCAGCACCTTGTCGAGCTGCCCCTGCCCGACGATGACGTGCATCTCACGGCCGAGGCCGGTGTCGCTCAGCAGCTCCTGCACGTCGAGCAGCCGGCAGTTCTCGCCGTTGATGGCGTACTCGCTGCCACCGTTGCGGAACAGCGTGCGCGCGATCGTCACCTCGGAGTACTCGATCGGCAGCAGGCCGTCACTGTTGTCGATGGTCAGCAGCACCTGGGCGCGACCGAGCGGACCGCGGGTCGAGGTGCCGGCGAAGATGACGTCCTCCATCTTGCCGCCGCGCAGGGTCTTCGCCCCCTGCTCCCCCATCACCCAGGCCAGGGCGTCCACCACGTTCGACTTGCCGGAGCCGTTCGGGCCGACGATGCACGTCACGCCCGGCTCGAACGCGAACGTCGTCGGCTGCGCGAAGGACTTGAACCCCTTGATGGTCAGGCTCTTCAAGTACATGCGGTCTCCGGATGCTCAGGTTGGCGTCAGGCTAACGCGTGCGGGCGCGGGGACGGGGTTGGCACACGGGGCAGATGTGGCTCGACCGGTTCATGAAGGCCTCGCGCACGATCGTCGTGCCGCAGCGTGGGCACGGCTTCCCCTGCTGCCCGTAGACGTTCAGGCGCTGCGAGAAGTACCCGGACTGCCCGTTGACGTTGACGTACTGGGCGTCGAAGCTCGTGCCGCCGTCCTCGAGCGCCCGGCGCAGGATGGCACGGACCTCGTCGAGCAGCCGACGCAGGTCGGCACGGGTGAGGCGGTCGGCGGCGCGGTCGTAGTGCAGCTTCGCGGCCCAGAGCGACTCGTCGGCGTAGATGTTGCCGATGCCGCTCACGACGCCCTGGTCGAGCAGCACCCGCTTGATGCCGCTCGAACGCTTCCGCGCCATCGCGGTGAACCGGTCGTCGTCGAACGCGGGGTCGAGCGGGTCACGGGCGATGTGCGACACCTGCCCGGGCACCCAGCGGCGCCACACGGCATCGGGGTCGATCGCGTCGACCTGCCCGCCGAACCCGGCCGGAGCACCGTCGATCGTCGGCACCATCGCGTCGATCGCCATCGAGCCGAACGTGCGCTGGTCGACGAACTCGAGTTCCACCGGGGGCTCCGCCGCACCCGAGCGGTCGGTGCCCGCGGGCTGCACGTCGATGAGGATCCGCCGGTGCTTGGCCGCCGGTCGACCCCGGCCGAGCAGGATCTGCCCGCTCATGCCCAGGTGGGCGACGAGTGCCTCGGGGCGGTCCCCGTCGTGCTCGGGCTGCAGCGGCATCCAGAGGAACTTGCCCCGGCGGACGGCAGCGGCGATCGTGCGACCGGTCAGTCGGTCGGCGAAGTCCTCGGCGGGGCCGTCGTGCCGGGTGAGGGCACGGTCGTCGACCACGTCGACGTGCAGGACCCGCGCGCCGCTGACGGCGGGTTCGAGGCCGGCGCGGACGACCTCGACCTCGGGGAGTTCGGGCACGCGGTCAGGCCGCTCGACCGGACAGCCGGGTCCAGGCGTCGAGCGCGGCGGCCATCTCGGCGGCCTTCTTGCTCGACCCGGTGCCGGTGGCGATGTCCTCGCCCTGCAGGACGACCGTCGCCATGAAGGTCTTGTCGTGGTCCGGGCCGGTCTCGGTGACGCGGTACGCCGGGTTGCCGAGGGAACGACTCGAGGCGAGCTCCTGCAGGCTCGTCTTCGGGTCCATCGCGGCGCCGAAGCGGTCCGGGTCGATCATGAGCGGTTCGACCAGGCGGAGCACGAGCTCGGTGGCCGGGTCAGGGCCGGCCGACAGGTACGTCGCGCCGATGACGGCTTCGACGGTGTCTGCCAGGATCGACGACTTGTCGCGCCCGCCGGTCTGTTCCTCGCCCTTGCCGAGGCGCAGGTAGCGGCCGAGCCCGATCATCCGGGCGATCTCGGCCAGCGCCACGGTCGACACCAGGCTCGCCCGACGCTTGGCGAGGTCACCCTCGTCGAGGTCGGGGAACGACCGGTAGAGCTTCACGGTCACGGCCTGGCCGAGGATCGAGTCCCCGAGGAACTCGAGGCGCTCGTTGTGCTTGATGCCCCCGTGCTCGTAGGCGTAGGAGCGGTGCGTCAGGGCGAGCTGGAGCAGCTCGAGGTCGATGTCGGCCCCGAGGATGCCCTGCAGACGAACGACGTCCGGCCCCGCGGGGCGAGACCCCGCAGCGCCGGACGTTGTCGTCATGCGTTCGGTCCGATCAGACGTCGGCGACCTTGCGCCCCTTGTACTCCATGTACAGGGGGGTGCCGGCCGAGTCCTCGACGACCTTCGCGCGGTGCGGGAGGCTGTAGGTGACCTGACCGTTCTCGATCGTCTTCACGAGCTGGATCGGCGTGGCCTTCCACTGCGAACGACGGGCGTGCGTGTTCGCACGGGACTGCTTGCGCTTGGGAACGGCCATGGTGAATCTCTTTCGGTTGGTCGGTGGTCGGTACGGGGGCTGGCGGTGTCGGGACCTACTCGGTCTCGGCCCGCTCCTCGCCCTCGGTGGTCTTCGGTGCGGTGGTGTCACCGTCGGTGCTGTCGTCGAGCTCGATCGCGCTGAGCGCTGCCCAGCGGGGATCCAGCACCTGACGAGCGGGCTGCTCGCCGAGGTCGGCCAGACGCTCGCCCGTCACCGGGTCGAGTCCTGGGCAGTCCGGTCGGCAGACCGGCTGGAACGGCAGCGACAGCACCACCGCATCTCGAACGACCTGTTCGGTGTCCACGTGGTCATCGCGAACGAAGAAGTCGAAATCCTCCGAGGCATCATACGCGAACAGCTCGGCGAAATCGACCTCGATCGGTTCGCTGATGTCGATGAGGCAGCGCGAGCACTCCCCCGTGGCGTCGGCCGAAGCGTGTCCGGACACGAGGACGCCCTCGTGCAGGCCTTCGAGTTTGACGTCGATGTGCAGTTCGGCACCCTGTCGGACGCCGATCAGACCGGCCCCCATCGCGTCGGGCACCTCGATGTCGAGCGAGTGCTCGCGCATCTCACCCGGCCGGTGCGCGAGGTCGCGCACGCGCAGGGCGTAGGGGCTGTTCACGGGGGAAGACACGATCGACAAGCCTAGCGCGATCGGGGCCGAGAGTCGAGGTGGCGACAGGCGTGTCCGGACGCGGTGCCGCCCCGGGGACGCTCAGCGGGCCGCGAGCGCGTCGGCGACCGTCTTCGGCACGTAGGGCGTGACGTCACCGCCGAGGGACGACACCTGGCGGATCAGCGAGCTCGACACGTGCGCCCGCGACGCCTCGGGCAGCAGGAACACCGTCTCGACGTCGGCCAGGTGGCGGTTCATGATGGCCATCGGAGTCTCGTACGCGACGTCCTCGCCGGACCGCACGCCCTTCACCAGGACCTTCGCCCCGACCTGCCGGCAGTAGTCGACCAGCAGCCCAGACGTCCACTCGCCGACCGTGACCGTCGCCGGCGCGCCGACCTCGACCAGCGAGTCCTTGATGAGCCGAACCCGGTCGACCGCCTCGAACATGGCCGGCTTCTTGTCGGGGTTGTGCACCACGAGGACGTGCACCTCGTCGAAGAGCCCGGCCGCGCGGCCGATGACGTCGAGGTGCCCGAGGGTGACGGGGTCGAAGGAACCGGGGACCACCGCGATCTGCGCCATGGCAGCGACGATACCGCCCGCGACGCTGTGCCCCCGGGTCAGTTCTTGCCGAGGAACGCCGCGTCGGACTCGTCGAGACGCCGGGCGAGGGCGTCGCGGAGGGCCGGGGACCCCTCGAGCTCGGGATCGGGTTCGAGCACGCGCTCCGCTTCTTCCCGCGCGTCGACGATGAGGTCGGCGTGCTCGACCACCCGGAGCAGGTTGAGCGAGGACCGCCCACCGGACTGCCGTTCGCCCAGGACGTCGCCCTCGCGCCGGAGCTCGAGGTCGACCCGGGCGAGCTCGAACCCGTCGTCCGAGGCGGCCACGGCGTCGACGCGCTCGCGCGAGGTCGTCTCGAGCTCGGCGGAGGTGACCAGCAGGCAGACACCGGCCCACTGCCCACGGCCGATGCGGCCGCGGAGCTGGTGGAGCTGCGAGACACCGAACCGGTCGGCGTCGAGGACGGCCATCATCGCCGCGTTCGGGACGTCGACGCCGACCTCGATCACGGTCGTCGCCACGACCACGTCGAGGTCGCCGGCGGCGAAGGAGGTCATCACGCGGTCCTTCTCGTCGGCGGTCATCCGGCCGTGCAGGACCGCGATCGAGCGCCCTTCGAGCACGGGCATGGTGCGCATCCGTTCGGCGGTGGCGAGCACGGTCGCCGGGGCACGCTTCGGGGCGTCGTCCTCGCCCTCGACCGGCTCCGGCTCGCCGTCGTCCTCGGTGTGGGCGTCGTCGATGGCCGGGCAGACGACGAACGCCTGGCGACCCTTGGCGAGTTCCTCGGCCATGCGGGACCAGATCCGGGGTTCCCACCCGGGGTGCTCCGCCAGCGGGACCGTGAAGGTCTCGACGCCGGCGCGCCCCGACGGCATGCCCGTGATGGTCGAGACGTCGAGGTCGCCGAACACCGTCATGGCGACGGTGCGCGGGATCGGCGTGGCCGTGAGCACGAGCACGTGCGGCGGGGTCGTGCCCTTGGTGCGGAGGGCCTCGCGCTGCTCGACGCCGAAGCGGTGCTGCTCGTCGACCACCACGAGCCCCAGCTCGGCGAAGTCCACCCGGTCGCCCAGGAGCGCGTGGGTGCCGACGACCAGCCGTGAGCTGCCCGACGCGGCGGCGAGCAGGGCACGGCGCCGTTCGTCGGTGGACTGCGACCCGGTCAGGATCACCGGTCGGAGCTCGGCGGCCAGGTCCGGCCCGAGGAACTTCACGATGGAGCGCAGGTGCTGGGCCGCCAGCACCTCGGTCGGGGCGATGAGCGCGGACTGGCCGCCGGACTCGGCCACCGTGAGCATCGCCCGGATCGCCACGAGGGTCTTGCCCGAACCGACCTCGCCCTGGATCAGCCGGTGCATTGGCCAGGTGCGGGCGAGGTCCTGGTCGATGTCGGCACCGACGGCCCGCTGGTCGTCCGTCAACGTGAAGGGCAGGGTGGCGTCGAAGCGCTCGAGGATGCCACCGGGGGTGGCCACGCGCGGGGTCGCCGCGGTGCGACGGGCCGCGATCCGACGCTGCACCAGGGCGGTCTGCAGCACGAACGCCTCGCGGTAGCGCAGGGCGTCCTGCGCGCGCTTGAAGTCCGCGACCTTCTCGGGGCGGTGCAGCAGCTCGAGGGCACGGCGGAACGGCACGAGGTCGAGCCGGGACCGCGCGGACGCCGGCACCGGGTCGGGCAGGTCCGGCAAGGTGTCGAGGACGATCCCGATGGACTTCGCGATCTGCCACGAGGTGAGCGAGGCCGTCGCCGGGTAGATCGGGATCGGCTGGCGCGACCACCGGATCGCTTCGTCGGAGCCGGGCTCCGCCGTGGCGCGGGGGTCGTCGGGGTCGAACAGCTCGTAGTCCGGGTGGGCGAGCTGCCGAGCACCCCGGTAGTCGCTGACCTTGCCGGAGAAGATGCCCCGGGCGCCGGGGACGAGGTCCTTCGTGCGCCACCCCTGGTTGAAGAACGTGAGGGTGAGCAGGCCCTTGCCGTCGCCGATCTTCGCTTCGAGGATCGAGCCGCGGCGCGCGCGCATGGTGCGTTCACGGACGTCGACCACCTCGGCCACGATGGTGACGGGTTCGCCGATCGCGAGCGAGTCGAGGGCCGTCAGTGCACCACGCTCGGCGTAGCGGCGGGGCGCGTGCTCGAGGAACTCCCCCACCGTGCGGTAGCCGAAGGCCTTCTCGATCGCCGTCGCCGTCCGACCGCCGAGCACGTTCGCGAGCCGCGCGTCGAGCGGCGCCGGACCGAGGTCGGGCGCGGCCGGCGCAGCGGGGGTTCCGGAGGTGACCACGCTCCAACGGTACCGGGCACGACCGACCCCACCCGCGCCTCCCGAGCGGCCTGTGGAGAACACCGGACCGGACCCGTCGGGCCGATACGGTGGCTGCATGACCCGCATCATCGCCGGCGCCGCCGGCTCCCTGACGCTCCGGGTGCCGAAGTCCGGCACCCGCCCGACGAGCGACCGCGTGCGCGAGGCGCTGTTCTCGTCGCTCGAGGCACGGGGGCTCGTCGAGGCCACGTCGGTGGCCGACCTGTACGCGGGAACGGGCGCGCTCGGGCTCGAGGCGGCGTCCCGCGGTGCGGCCGAGGTCGTCCTGGTCGACCGGGCGTCCGCCGCCGCGCAGGCCTGCCGGGCGAACGCGAAGGCCGTGCAGCAGCGGGTGCCGGGCGTCCGGATCGACGTGCAGCCGCAGCCGGTGCTCGGGTACCTGCGCGGGACCGTCCGCACCTTCGACCTGGTGTTCATCGACCCGCCCTACGACGTCACGGAGCACGAGCTCGCCGAGGTGCTCGAGGCCCTGGCGCCGAAGCTGACGCCGGATGCCGTCGTCGTGGTCGAGCGGAGCAAGCGCTCCCCCGAGCCCACCTGGCCGGCGGGGCTCGCGCCGTTCAGCAAGCGCAGCTACGGCGAGACCGTCGCCTGGGAGGCCGTCGCCGCCGGCTGAGGCGCTCTGCGCGTGTGCACGCGCTCCGCGACAGTCCACCTGTCGAACGACGCGTGTTCTGTCGCCACACGGTCGCGCACCGACCGGGCGGGGTCAGCCGGCGGCACCGTCCCAGTCGGCGTAGGGGTCCCAGCCGGTCGTCGGCACCGCGGCACCGGCGCGCAGCAGGTCCGCGTCCCCACGCTCGCGCACGACACCGATGCGCCGGAAGCCCCCGGGCAGAGCCGTGCCTGCCGGGAACGTGGCGAGCAGTCCGTGGTCCTCGCCACCGTGCAGCGCAACCTCGTCGACGTCGGTGGCGGCATCGAGTTCGAGCGTCACCCGGCTGGCACGGGCGAGCCGACCGGCGTCGATCGCCAGGCCGTCGGACAGGTCGAGCATCGCGGTGGCCCCGGCCCCGGCTGCGAGCGGCCCGTCGGCGATCGGGGGCACCGGGCGGCGCTGGCGTCCGACGTCGGGGTCGACGTCCGCGTCGCTCGCGACCGTCGCGGCGCGGTCCGGCTCGCCCCGGTCGTCGACGCCGTCGCGGAACAGTCGGGACAGCCCACGGGCGGCACGTCCGAGCTCGCCGGACACCGCGAGCACGTCACCGACGCTCGCACCCGACCGGAGCACGGGCGCGCGGCCCAGCAGGTCACCGAAGGCGGTGACGGCCACCGTGAACGTCGCCGAGGTGGACAGGTCTCCCCCGACGACCCCGCACCCCGGCGCGAGTGCATCGACGGCGAGCCGGAAGCCGTCGGCGATGCCCTCGAGGACGGCCACGGGGGTGTGCTGCGGTGCGGCGAGGGCGATCACGAGGCCGCTCGGTACAGCACCCATCGCGGCGACGTCGGAGAGGTTCGTGGCGGCCGCCTTCCAGCCGATGTCCGTCGGCGACGACCACGCCCACCGGAAGTCCGGCCCGTGCACCATCATGTCCGTCGTCACGACGAAGCGGCCGTCCGGAGCGGCGACGACGGCGCAGTCGTCACCGGGGCCGAGGATCGGCGTCCCCGCGGGCAGACGGCTCGTGATCCGGTCGAGGACGACGAGTTCGCCGAGCTCCCCCACCGTCGGTCCGGCCCAGGCGTCGTCCGTCGCATCCACACGAGAACGGTAGCCTGGACGGCGATGGACACCGCGCGCCGCACCCCTCGGACCCTCGCGATCGTGGGGGCCGTGATCACCCTCGCCGCCGGGCTGACCGGGTGCACGAACGCCGTGTCGATGTCCGCCGCCCCGTCGGCGAACGCAGCGGCGTGCGCGGCCGTGCAGGTCCGACTGCCCGCGACCGTGGACTCGAAGTTCGACCTGCGGAACACGAACGCGCAGGCGACCGCTGCCTGGGGCGACCCCGAGGTGGCGATCTACCACTGCGGTGTCGCCGTCCCCACCGTGTCCGACCTGCCGTGCTTCTCGCAGGGCGGCGTCGACTGGATCCGCGACGACCGCGGCGACCAGGTCGTCTACACGACGTTCGGTCGGTCACCGGCCGTGCAGGTCGTGGTCGACTCGACGAAGACCACGTCATCGGTCGTGCAGGAGCTGTCCGACGCCGTGTCGTCACTGCCCAAGGACGGACACGAGTGCCTCGACCCCGCCGACGTGCAGGGCTGACCGAACTGGTCAGCGGACGGCGGCGCGACCCAGCTCGATGAGCTCCGTGATCAGCTCGCCGTAGGACACTCCCGACGCCGCCCAGCAGCGCGGGTACATCGACAGCGGGGTGAAGCCCGGCATCGTGTTGACCTCGTTCACGACGAAGCCGTCATCGGTCAGGAAGCAGTCGACACGGGCGAGCCCGGACCCACCGATGGCCTCGAACGCGCGGGCACCGATGGAGCGGATCTCGTCGGTCTCGTCGTCGGTCAGCGGTGCCGGGCAGAGCAGCGACTCGTCGCCGCCCAGGTACTTCGACGCGAAGTCGTAGAAGCCGTCCTCGGCCACCACGATCTCGCCCGGCAGGCTCGTGCGCGGCACACCGTCACGGCCCTCGAGCACGGCGACCTCGACCTCGCGGCCGACCACACGGGGCTCGACGATCACCTTGGAGTCGTGCTCGAACGCCAGGTCCATGGCGGCACCCAGCTGCGAGGGCTCGTCGACGCGCGAGACGCCCATGCTCGACCCGGCGCGGGCCGGCTTGACGAACAGCGGCCAGCCGTGGGCGGCGATCGTCTCGGCGACGTCCACGGGGTCGGCCGCCCACTGCCGGCGGAGCACCGTGGTCCACGGTGCGACGCGGAGCCCAGCGTGCTCGAGCACGGCCTTCGCGACGTGCTTGTCCATCGCCAGGGCGCTCGCGAGCACGCCGTCGCCGACGTACGGCAGCCCGGCGATCTCGAGCAGGCCCTGGATCGTGCCGTCCTCGCCGAAGGGGCCGTGCAGGATCGGGAACACCACGTCGACCGGGATCGCGGTGACGGTGCCGTCGGGGTGGGACACGACGAGTTCGTTGGTGGCCGGCGAGGTCGGGAACGCGATCCGCGTGCCGTTGTCGGGAACGGTCGGCAGCGCGCCGTCGCGGATGGTCCACTGCGCCGGGTCGTCCGACTGCAGCGTGAAGGCACCGTCCTGGGTGATCCCGATCGGCACGAGGTCGTACTCGGCCCGGTCGACGACGTCCATGATGCCGCCGGCGGTCACGCAGCTGATCTCGTGCTCGCTCGAGCGACCGCCGAAGAGCACGGCGACGGTGGTCCTGGGCATGGGGGTTCCCTCGGGGATCGTGGGCACGGGAGTCCCTTCGTGACTCGGTGCGGGACCGGTCACTCGCCCTGCGGCTCGTCGGTCTCGGTGAGGTGCGGCGCGATGTTGCGCGGATCGAGCCTACCGGCGAGGACCTCGCCGACCTGGCTGACGATGGGCATGTCGACGCCGTTCGCCGCGGCCAGCTCGAGGATCGGGGCGACCGAGGCCAGCCCCTCCGCCGTCTGGTTCATCTGGCGGACGACCTCGTCGAACCGGTAGCCCTGGCCGAGCAACCGCCCGGCGGTGTTGTTCCGCGACAGCGGCGACTGGCACGTGGCGATGAGGTCGCCGAGGCCCGCGAGCCCGGACAGCGTGGACGACTGCGCGCCGAGCGACACCGCGAAGTCGGTCATCTCGGCGAGGCCGCGCGTGATGATCGACGCCTTGGTGTTCTCGCCGTAGCCGACCCCGTCGACGATGCCGATCGCGACGGCGATGAGGTTCTTCAGCACGCCGCCGAACTCGGTGCCGATGACGTCGGTGTTGATGAACGACCGGAAGTACGGGTTCGTCGCGACGGCGGCGACGTCGGTGGCGGTCTCCAGCGACGACGACGACACCACGGCGGCGGTCGGCTGCCGACGGGCGATCTCGAGCGCCAGGTTCGGGCCGCTGGCCACGGCGATGCGGTCTTGGTCGATGCCGAGGCCCTGCAGCAGGACCTCGCTCATCCGCAGTCCCGTGCTCTTCTCGACGCCCTTCATCAGGCTGACGACCGGTACGTCCGCGGGCAGCAGCTCGCGGATCGCGGCGAGGTTCGAGCGCAGGGTCTGCGAGGGCACCGAGACGTACACCTGCGAGGCGCCGTCGAGCACGCGCTCGAGGGACGTCGAGGCGGTCAGGGTACGGGGCAGGTTGATGCCGGGCAGGTAGTCCGAGTTGCGCTTGGTCTCGGTGATCTCGCGGGCGACCTCGGGGCGTCGGGCCCACACCACGGTGGACGCACCACCCTCGGCCAGCACCTTCGCGAACGTGGTGCCCCAGCTGCCGGCACCGATCACGGCCACCCGGGGCTTGTCGGTCGACTGCATGACCACCCGGATCGCGGCGGTGTCGAAGGCCCCCGGAGCCGCGGCGGCGGGGTCGGGTCGGTCGTCGTGGGGTCGGAGGTCACTCAAACCGGCCGGTCTCCTTCTGGTTGTTCGCCGCCGGGTCCCAGCGGGTCGCGGGTGCCCGTTCGCCACGGAGCACCTCGAGCAGCGCGGTGATCTCGCGCATGACGAGTTCGGTGGCCTCGCCGAGCATCTGCTGGTCGATCTGCCGACCGCGGTACGCCGACAGGTCGACCGGGTCACCGATGATGACGTCGACGCGGGACGGCGGGAACAGCCGGAGCTTCTTGCCGTACCTGACCATGATGTTCTGCGTGCCCCAGTGGGCCATCGGGATGAGCGGCACGTCGTTCTCGAGCGCGATCCGCACCGCACCCGTCTTGCCGCGCATCGGCCACAGGTCGGGGTCGCGGGTGAGCGTGCCCTCGGGGTAGACGATGATCGCCCCGCCCTGCTCGACCAGGGACCGGCCGCCACCGAGGGGGTCGCTCAGGCGCGTCCGGCCGGAGCGCTCGACCGGGATCTGCCCCATGCCGGACATGAGCTTGCCGACCACCGGCACCTTGAACAGCGACGCCTTCGCGAGGAACCGCGGCGCCCGCTTCGAGATGTACACGGCGGTGCCCACGACCAGGGGGTCGATGTTCGTGAAGTGGTTCGGTGCGAGCACGAACGCGCCCTCGGCCGGCAGGCGGTTCGGGCCGTGCCAGTGGTAGCGCGCCGAGAACCGGAACGTCGGGATGACGATCGAGGCGACGATCCGGAACGCGGTGTTCAGCTCACCGCGGCGCCACCGGCGCCCACGCACGGGGAGACCGGTCGCGACCTGCGCGTCGGAGCCGCCACGGGCCTCCAGACCGTCGCCTTTTCCTTCTGCCGGCACTGTGCCTACCCAGCGAAGTCGAAGTCGGCGCCGAGCTTGCGCAGCTTCGGGATGAAGTGCTCGTAGCCGCGGCTGATGATGCCGACGTTGGTGATGTGCGACTCGCCGTCGGCGGTCAGCGCCGCGATGAGGTGGCTGAACCCGCCGCGCAGGTCGGGGACGCGGACGTTGGCGGCGTGCAGCTTCGTCGGACCGGTGATGACGGCGGCCTGCTCGAACGGGCGGCGGGCGACACGGCGGTCGTGGCCGGGCAGCCCCTCCTTGTGCACGACGATGTCGGCACCCATCTCGTTCAGGGCGTCGGTGAAGCCGAAGCGGTTCTCGTAGACGGTCTCGTGCACGATGCTCTGGCCGTCGGCCTGGGTCAGCGCGACGATGAGCGGCTGCTGCCAGTCCGTCATGAAGCCGGGGTGCACGTCGGTCTCGATGACGACGGGCTTGAGGGTGTCCAGCTCGCGGTAGAACCGGATGCCGTCCTCCTGGATGTCGAACCCGCCGCCGACCTTGCGGAAGACGTTGAGGAACGTCATGAGCTCCTGCTGGTTCGCGCCCTCGACGAAGATGTCGCCGTTGGTGGCGAGCGCGGCGGAGGCCCAGCTCGCGGCCTCGTTGCGGTCGTTGATCGCGCGGTGCGTGTAGCCGCGGAGCGACTCGACGCCCTCGATGAAGATGACGCGGTTCGGCTCGACCGAGACGATGGCGCCCATCTTCTGCAGGATCGCGATGAGGTCCATGATCTCGGGCTCGATCGCGGCGTTCCGCAGCTCCGTGACGCCCTTGGCGAGGGTCGCCGAGAGCAGGACCTGCTCGGTCGCGCCGACGCTCGGGTACGGCAGCTCGATCGAGGCGCCCTTCAAGCCGTCCGGGGCAGTCAGGTGGATGCCGTTGACCTGCTTGTCGACGACCGCACCCATGGCGCGGAGGGCGTCGAGGTGGAAGTCGATCGGACGGTCGCCGATGCGGCAGCCGCCGAGGTCGGGGATGAACGCCTCGCCGAGCTTGTGCAGCAGCGGACCGCAGAACAGGATCGGGATGCGGCTCGACCCGGCGTGCGCGTCGATCTCGGCGAAGTGCGCCGACTCGACCCGCGACGGGTCGAGGATGAGTTCGCCTCGTGCAGGATCGGTGATGCGCACGCCGTGCACCTCGAGCAGCCCGCGGACCACCTTGACGTCGGAGATGTCCGGCACGTCACGGAGGATCGACGGGGTGTCACCGAGCAGCGACGCCACCATGGCCTTGGTCGCGAGGTTCTTCGCCCCACGGACCTCGATGCGTCCCACGAGCGGCTTGCCCCCGCGGATGACGATCTCGTCCGACTTGAGGCCCACGCGCGCCCCTGCGGCCGCTGCGTCCTGTACGAGAGAGTTCACTACTTCACCGGCAATGTCTTCGGCCGCCAACTGGAGCGGCGGGATTCGAACTCCGTGATCGAGGTCTCGTCACGGAGGGTGAGCCCGATGTCGTCGAGCCCTTCCATCAACCGCCAACGAGTGTAAGCGTCGATCTCGAAGGGGACGTCCACATCCCCCAGCGACACGCGCTGCGTCACGAGGTCGACCGTCGCCTCGATGCCCGGATTCGCCTCGATGGCGGCCCACAGGCGCTCGACCTCCGGTTCGGTCACGATCGCGGTGACCAGGCCCTGCTTGCCGGCGTTGCCCCGGAAGATGTCCGCGAACCGGGGCGAGATCACGACCGAGAAGCCGAAGTCACGGAGCGCCCAGACAGCGTGCTCGCGGGACGACCCGGTGCCGAAGTCGGGGCCGGCGATCAGGACGCGGGCGCCCTGGTAGCGCTCCTGGTTCAGCACGAAGTCGGGGTCCTGCCGCCACCCGGAGAACAGGGCGTCCTCGAAGCCGGTCTTGGTGACGCGCTTCAGGTAGACGGCGGGGATGATCTGGTCGGTGTCGACGTTCGACCGCTTGAGCGGCGCGGCGATGCCGGTGACGGTGGTGATCTTGTCCATCAGAAGGTCCCCTCGGTGGCGGTGGCGGACGTCGCCGCCGCGATCTCGTCGTCGGTCTCCAGGTCCCACGGGCTGGACAGCGTGCCGCGCACCGCGGTGGCCGCGGCGACGAGCGGCGACACCAGGTGCGTGCGGCCGCCCTTGCCCTGGCGCCCCTCGAAGTTGCGGTTCGAGGTGCTCGCGCAGCGCTCCCCCGGGGCCAGCTGGTCCGGGTTCATGCCGAGGCACATCGAGCAGCCGGCGAACCGCCACTCGGCGCCGAACTCCTTCATGACGACGTCGAGCCCCTCAGCCTCAGCCTCGAGCCGGACGCGCGCGGAGCCCGGAACCACCATGACCCGAACACCCGGCGCCTTCTGCCGGCCCTTGATGATCGACGCGAAGGCCCGCAGGTCCTCGATGCGCGAGTTCGTGCAGGACCCCATGAACACCGCGTCGACGGCGATGTCCTTCATCGGGGTGCCGGCGGTGATGTCCATGTACTCCAGGGCGCGGCGTGCGGCGGCCTGGTCGTTCGGGTCGCTGTAGGCGGCCGGGTCCGGCACGCTCTCGGACAGCGAGACGCCCTGGCCGGGGTTCGTGCCCCAGGTGACGAAGGGCTCGAGCTCGTCCGCGTCGATGAACACCTCGGCGTCGAAGACGGCGTCGTCGTCGGTGGCGAGGGTCTCCCAGTACGCGACGGCGTCGTCCCAGTCCTGGCCGGTGGGCGCGTGGTCGCGGCCCTGCACGTAGTCGTAGGTGGTCTGGTCGGGGGCGACCATGCCGGCGCGGGCACCGGCTTCGATCGACATGTTGCAGATCGTCATGCGGCCCTCCATCGAGAGGGCGCGGATCGCGGAGCCGCGGTACTCGAGCACGTAGCCCTGGCCTCCGCCGGTGCCGATCTTCGCGATGACGGCCAGGATGATGTCCTTCGCCGTCACCCCCGGGCGCAGCGTGCCCTCGACCGTGATCGCCATCGTCTTGAACGGCTTGAGCGGCAGGGTCTGCGTGGCGAGGACGTGCTCGACCTCGGACGTGCCGATGCCGAACGCCATCGCGCCGAAGGCGCCGTGGGTGCTGGTGTGCGAGTCGCCGCAGACCACGGTGATGCCGGGCATGGTCAGGCCGAGCTGCGGACCGACCACGTGGACGATGCCCTGCTCCTTGTCGCCCAGGGAGTGCAGCCGGACGCCGAACTCCTCGCAGTTGCGACGGAGGGTCTCGATCTGGATCCGGCTCGTCGGGTCCGCGATGGGGCGGTCGATGGCGAGCGTCGGGGTGTTGTGGTCCTCGGTCGCGATCGTCAGGTCGAGGCGACGCACCGGTCGCCCGGCCTGCCGAAGGCCGTCGAACGCCTGCGGACTCGTCACCTCGTGCACGAGGTGGAGGTCGATGTAGAGGAGGTCGGGGTTGCCGTCCTCGCCCTTGACCACGACGTGGTCGTCCCACACCTTCTCGGCGAGCGTCTTTCCCATGAGCTCAGCCCTCCTCGTCCTCGTCGTTGCGCCGCGACCGCGGCGCGATCAGGCGACTCTACCATTGGTATACCAACGCGCGGCACCCCGCCCGCCACGGGTCCGTCACCCCGCCGTCGCACGCCCGTCACCCCGTGGCGACACAGCCTGGAGGCCCGTGGCGACTCCCCGACACCTGTCGCGGTGGGAAGATGGTGACGACATGACGACACCTGCGCACTCGACCCGGACCATCAACCTCGAGGGCGCGGCACGCGCCGCGATCGCCGGTGGCGCACCGCTCGCGCTGCTCATCGCCCTCGGCATGCCGGGGTACGCCGCCTTCGCCATGTTCGCCGGGTTCACCGCCATCTTCGGTGCGACCGAGCCCTACCGGCAGCGTGCCGTCACCACCGGCGTCGCGGGTGCGCTGCAGGCACTCTGCATGTTCGCCGGCATCGGGGTCGGGCTCGTCGGGTCGCCGCTCTGGCTGCAGGCCGTGGGTCTCGTCGTCGTCCTGGTGGTCGCGGTCTGCACCCTCTCCACGCTCCGGGCGATCCCCGCGCAGCCGATCTTCCCGGTGTTCGCGTTCGTCGTGTCCGCGCTCGTGCCGATGCGCCCGGCGGACGTCCCGCTCGTCACGACGATCATCGTCTGCTCGGTGGTCTGGGCCTGGCTGGTCGCGATGTCCGGTGCGGTCCTCCGCCGGGTGTTCCACCCGCACGCCCCGCACCGGTTCCGCCCGCTGGCCGACCGCAAGCACCGGTCGCTCGCGGTCCTGCGGACACCGGCGCTGTGGGAGACCGTCGGGCTCAACGTCGTCGGGTCACTCGTCGCCGGGGCCGTCGCGGAGTCGATCCCCGGGCTCGGGCACCCCTACTGGGCGGTCATCGCGGTGGTCTCGACCCTGCCGGCGATCCGGCAGCGGCACACCGTGGTCCGCGCCGGGCAGCGTGTGGTCGGCACGATCGGCGGCACCGTGATCGCGGTCGGCATCCTGCTGCTCGAGCCGTCGGCGTGGTGGATCGTCGTGCTGGCCGTCGTCGGGCAGTTCTTCGCCGAGATCTTCGTCGCCCGGAACTACGCCGTGTGCCTGCTGTTCCTCACCCCGCTCGCCCTGGCGGTTTCGTGGCTGAGCCTCCCCGAGGCACCCCAGCTGCTGGCGCTCGACCGCATCGCGCAGACCGTGCTCGGTGCCGTGGTCAGCGTGGGGCTGCTGCTCGTCGGGCGTGCGATCGAGCGCCGGCGTGGCCGTGCCCTGGGTGCGACGAGCGCGATCCGGACCGTCTGACGCGCCCGGTCGTTCCGGGCGTACCTGGTCGACCCGGGCGTACCTGGTCGAATCGGGCGTACCTGGTCGTTCCTTCCGACCTGGAACGCCCGATTCCGTCTGCCATCGCGCGTGACAGGGGAAGGAACGTGCGCGGACGGCGGACGGGAGGCCCGTGGCGGCGCCGCCACGGGCCTCCCGTCCGTCCGTGGTCGCGACCACCGCGTCCTGCGAAAGCGACAGATCGCTGCGGAACAACCGCGGGGATCTGTCGCCCTCGCGGACGGGACGGCACCGCGTGCCGTGGATCTGTCGCTTTCGCGAGCCCGTCCTCCCCACCACAGCGTCAGTCGCGCGGCTGGATGTTCCAGGCGTCGATGACGGGGCGGCCGTGCTCGTAGCCGAGGATGCTGACCGAGGCGGTGCCGAGCTTCAGCACGGCGCCGTCCTGCGGCGCGAGCCGGATCCACGCGGCACCGAGCGCCCGCAGCACGTGGCCGTGGGCGATGAACACCGCATCGTGGCCCTCGGCGAGCACCGGACGGGCACGGTTCAGGATGCGCTCGACGCGGACCCGGACCTCGGCGGCGTTCTCACCGGGGGTGTCGCCAGCGGGGACCCCGTCGGTCCAGAGGTCCCACGGACCGTGGCGCAGCACCTTGATCTGCGGGGTGGTGAGGCCCTCGTACGCGCCGTAGTCCCACTCGTACAGGTCCTCGTCGAGCTCCGGCTCGACGCCGATCAGGTGCGCGGTGTCGCGGGCGCGCTGCAGCGGGCTCGACAGCGCCAGCGCGAACGACCGGTCCCCGAGGTACCGGCCCGCGCGCTTCGCCTGCTCGACACCGTTGTCGGTGAGCGGGATGTCGGTGCGGCCGGTGTGCTGCCCGCTCTTCGACCACTCCGTCTCTCCGTGACGGACGAGGACGAGTTCGCCGGGGCGTTCCGAGGTCATGAGTTCCTTCCGATCCAGAGGCCGAGCGCAGCTGCACCGACCGAGACGACGAGCATCCCGAGGCCGTTCAGGACGGCGAGCCGGGTCTTGCCGGATCGGAGGAGCTGTACGGTCTCGACGCTCGCCGTCGAGAACGTCGTGTACCCACCCATCATGCCCGTCCCGAGCACAGCGACCGTCGAGGCGGGGATGGTGCCGGCCTGCCCGAGGCCCGTCAGGACCCCGAGCACGAGCGATCCGGACACGTTGATGAGCAGGGTCCCGACCGGGAACCCGGCGAACCGGGTACCGGCGACGCGGCCCTTGACGAGCCCGTCGAGCACGAAGCGCAGCGCGGCGCCGGCTCCCCCGCCGACGGCGACCAGGATCAGTTCGACCGGGCTCATCGGGCGTCCTCTCGGGGTTCGGTGCGGGGCCGGGTGGCGGCGGCGACCCACAGACCGAGGACGACCGCGGCGAGTCCGAGCACGACCGACAGCAGCGCGTATCCGGTGCCCGCCGTCCAGCGCCCGAGGTCGAGCAGCTGCGCGGTGTCGTCCGCGAGCGTGCTGTAGGTCGTGAAACCGCCGAGGACGCCGGTGCCGACGAACAGCCGGACCGCGCGACGACGACCGACGTCCGGCCCGCGGCGTGCGAGCGCGTCGAGCAGGAACCCGAGGCAGAACGCCCCGACGACGTTGATCCCGAGGATGGTCCAGCTGATCCCGTCGTCCGCGGGGAACGCCGTGGCGAGGAGTGCGCGGACGGCCGTCCCGATCGCGCCGCCGAGGGCGACCAGGGCGACGAGCCTCCAGCGCAGGTGCGGTGGGCGTTCGGCGTGCATCGTGCTCCCGTCGCGAGGCGATCGTTCCCCGGATGACGGGGACGATCCAGGCTAGCCGAGACGACGAAACCCCCGCCGAGCCGGAGCTGGACGGGGGTTTGCGTGCTGGTGACCCCAGCGGGATTCGAACCCGCGTTACCGCCGTGAGAGGGCAGCGTACTAGGCCGCTATACGATGGGGCCGCGGCTGTTGTCGGACTCGGAGCATGTCACCTGTGGTGACCCCAGCGGGATTCGAACCCGCGTTACCGCCGTGAGAGGGCAGCGTACTAGGCCGCTATACGATGGGGCCGTTCCGACAACTCGACAAGTATTGCACAAGGCTCGCATCCGCACCAAAACGGGGCGTGTCGCCCGGGTGTGCCGCCATGTCGGAGCAGGCATACGGTGGATCGATGACGGCCGACCAGGACGCGATCGCCCGGGCCAGACACGTGAGCGGCTGCCCGTCGGCCACGGTGCGGATCGGCCTGTCCGGGTGGCAGTACGACGGCTGGCGTGGGGACTTCTACCCCGACGGCCTCGCGAAGCGGCGGTGGCTCGAGCACGTGGCGTCGCGGTTCCCGACGGTGGAGCTGAACGGATCCTTCTACTCGCTGCAGCGCCCGGCGCGCTACCGGGCGTGGCGTGCGGCCTCGGGCGGGCAGCCGTTCCGGTTCGCGGTCAAGGGCGGCCGGTACGTCACGCACATGCTGCGGCTGCGGAACGTCGAGACCGCGCTGGCGAACTTCTTCGCCTCGGGTCCGCTGGAGCTCGGGGACACCCTCGGGCCGGTGCTCTGGCAGCTGCCCGAGCGCCTGCTGCCGACGCCGGAGGTGCTCGACGCGTTCCTCGGGCTGCTCCCCCGGACGCACGGTGCCGCCGCTGAGCTCGCTCGCCACCACGACGACAAGGTCCCCGGCGAACCGGACGGTCTCGTGGTGCCCGAGGAACCGGCGTGGTCGATCGACCACGCGCTCGAGGTCCGGGCCGCCGGCTTCGGCGACGAGCACCTCGACGTGCTGCGCCGACACCGCATCGCCCTGGTCGACTCGCACGCCGGCGACTTCCCCCGCTTCCGGGCGGACACCGGGGCACCACTCGCGTACCTCCGGTTGCACGGCGCACCCCGGACCTACCACGACGGGTACTCGCCCCAGGCACTCGGCGGGTGGGCGACGACGGTCCTCGAGCACGCCGAGGCCGGTCGGGACGTCTACGTGTACTTCGACAACGACGCCGAGCGGCACGCTCCGTGGGACGCCCTGGCGCTCGACCGCCTGGTCGCGGCGCGACTGCGTCGGCGGGCGCCCGACCGGTGAGCAGCAGAAGCCGGGTGCGTGGACGCGACCCGTCGCGTTCTGCTCACTCGGTGACGGACAGGAGGCCCGTGGCGGCGCCGCCACGGGCCTCCAGGCCGCGCAGCGCAGCGCAGCGCAGCGCAACGCAACGCAGCCCTAGAGCGTCAGCGACTCCCCCGGACGCAGCACGACGAGCGACCCGGCGGGCTCGACGGCCTCGCGGAGCCGCCCCGTGTGCATGCCGAGGCCGACCTCGGACAGGGTGGCCTCGTGGATCGGGTACGCCCGGGACGGCGCGATCGCGGCGACGTAGTCCATCATCTCGGCGACCTTGAGCCACGGCGCCCCGACGGGTGCCGCGAGGACCTCGACCGGGACGCCCGGGTCCGTGTAGGAGTCGCCCGGGTGGAACAGCCGGCCGTTCACGAGCATGCCGGTGTTGTCGACGATCGGCACCGAGGAGTGGATCAGCTGGTGCCGCGTGCCGTGGAAGGTGAGCGTGAACGGGCCGACCGTCCGGTGGTCGCCGTCCGTGACGACGTCCACCGTGACACCCGCCTCGGCGAGCGCCGCGCGCACGCCCTCCGGTCCGATGACGACCGCACGGGGGTTGGCGTCGAGGATGCGCCGGACCTGCTCGGGGGTGACGTGGTCCGGGTGCTCGTGCGTGACGACGACGGCGACGACCCCGGACGCGTCGACCGGTCGGGTGAAGTTCCCCGGGTCGAGGACCAGGCGGGCGTCCCCCTCGGTGATGACCTGGCAGGCGTGTTCGAGTTTGGTGACCTCCATGCGGGCGACCCTACGCGGGACCCTGCGGGCGGGGGCCCGTGGTCGCGCGGACGACCAGGTGCGCTGGTGCCGCCGCGATCGGGCCGGCGACACCGCCGTCGACCTCGGCGAGCACCGCCCGTGCAGCGGTGCGTCCCTGGGCCACCGGGTCCTGCGCGACGGTGGTGAGTCCGACGGTCGAGCCGTACTCGTGGCCGTCGATCCCCATCACGGACACGTCCTCCGGGACCGCGAGTCCGACTCGGCGTGCGGCGAGCAGGACACCGAGGGCCATCTCGTCCGAGGCGCAGAGCACCGCCGTCGGTCGCTCCGACGCCGGCTCGGCGAACAGCACGGCCCCGGCGGCGGTCCCGCCGGCGAACGAGAAGCGGCCGTCGAGGGACCACCGTTCCGGCACGGCCTGTCCCGACGACCGCACGGCGTCGAGGAACCCGTCCCGTCGCAGGTGCGGCACGGCGACGTTCATGCCGGCCTCGTCCTGCCCGCCGACGTAGGCGATGCGCCGGTGGCCGAGGCCGTGCAGGTGCTCGACCGCTATCCGGGTGACCTCGCGGTCGTCGACGCCCACGTTCCGCAGGCCCGGTGCCGGGCCGCCGATGACGACCATGGGGTGCCGACTGAGTTCGAGCTCGGCTCGTTCGGTGGCGTCGAGCACCAGGGAGAGCAGGACGAGGCCGTCGACGCGGTGGCGCAGCATCGAGCGCCGGAACGCCCGGTCACGGTCGCCGCCCGGGCCGCCGAGGTTGTAGAGGACCAGGTCGTACCCGGACCGGCGGAGCTCCGCGTCGACACCGCCGAGCGCCTTCACGTAGAACCAGCGGTCGATGACGGGCACGACCACCCCGACGGCGCGCTGACGCCCGGTGGCGAGGCCGGCCGCCGCCGAGCTCGGGACGTACCCGAGTTCGTCGGCGACCCGCTGCACCTGCTCGATCGTGGTGTCGGCCACGTTCGACATGCCGCGGAGCGCCCGCGACACCGTGGACTTCGACAGCCCCGTGACGGTCGCGATCTCCTGGATCCCCATCGGTGCGACCCGGGAGGCCCGTCAGCCGTCCGTGCCGTGCGTCACGTCCGCCGGTGCGTCGGGTCCACCCCGTCGGGCCGTCACCGCGGGCACGCCGCGGTCCGCCCGGCGTTGCGGCACCCGTGCGGGGCGCGCCGGCCGTCGTGCAGCCGGTGCGACCTCGTCCCAGCCGGCGTGCTGGTGCACCCGTCCGTCCGCGCCGGGTCGGGGTCGGCGACCGGTGGGGTCGGTGACCGACGTGTGCACCGGGGCGACCGCGGGCGCAGCACCGACGCCCCGGGGCACGGACGCACCCGTGCCGTCCTGCGGTGCGGTCCGGCGGAGGACGGCGACCCGCCACCGGTCCAGGGCGACGACGCCGAGCACGCACACGAGCAGGGTGAGCGCCCAGCCGAGCGCCGGTCGCCCGGTGAGCTCGCAGAACACCGTGACGCCGAGGAACAGGACGCCGAACATCCCGACGAAGCCGATCGACTCCTCGATGTGGGCGGTGGGACGGGTGGGTCCGCGCTGGGCCATGGTCGTCAGCCCTTCACGCCGCCGGCGGTGAGCCCCGCCACGATGCGCCGCTGGAAGATCAGCACGAGGATGACCAGCGGGATCGTGACGATCGTGCCGGCGGCCATGACCGCCGTGTAGGGCTCCTGGTGCGGAACGCTTCCCTGGAAGCCTGCTATCGCGACTGTCACGGGCTGCGTCGCGTCGCTCGAGAGCTGCGAGGAGATGAGGTACTCGTTCCAGCTCGAGATGAACGCCAGGATCGCCGTGGTGAACACCGCCGGCGCCGCGAGCGGCAGGATGATCCGCCGGAACGCCTGCACCCGGGTGCACCCGTCGATGCGGGCTGCCTCTTCGAGGTCCCACGGCATCTCGCGGAAGAACGACGCGAGCGTGTACACGGTCAGCGGCAGCACGAACGAGATGCTCGGCAGGATGAGCGCCTGGTAGGACCCCATCCACCCGATGTCGGTGAACAGCTGGAACAGCGGCGAGATGAGGGCGACGCCGGGGAACATCGACGCGGCCAGGATCGCGCCGGCGATGAGCGACTTGCCGCGGAACTCGAGCCGGGCGAGGGCGTACGCCGCCGTGGTGCCGACGAGCAGGGCGATGATCGTCACGACCCCACCGATGAGCAGGCTGTTCGCGAGCGCCCGACCGAGGTGGTTGCCGAGCGACGTGGAGAACGCCGTCGCGTAGTTGTCGAGCGTGACGTGCGTCGGCCACGGGGTGGCGTCGAACGTGAACCCGACGTCGCGGAAGCTCGTGACCACCATCCAGTAGAACGGCAGGAGGCACCACACGGCGATGACGATCGCCTGCACGGCCGTGCGGATGCGCGGCCCGGTGTCGCGGCGCACGCGCACCTCGGTGCGGTCGACGGCGCGGTCGCGTGCTGCTGCGGAGGACCGGGGGCGGTCTGCTGCGAGGGTCACTTGAGTTCACCCTTCTGCTGGGCGGCCTGCGTCTGCACGACGTTGGCGCCGAGGAACCGGACGAAGACGAACGCCACGATGAAGATCACCAGGAACGTGATGGTCGACAGGGCCGACGCGGAGTTGAAGCCCTGCCGGATCTGTTCGACGACCAGGATCGACAGGGTCGTGGTGGCGTTGCCGGAACCACCGCCACCGCCGGTGAGGATCGCGGGCAGGTCGTACATGCGCAGCGCGTCGAGCACGCGGAACAGGATCGCGACCATCAGCGCGGGCTTGATGAGCGGCAGGGTGATGAGCACGAAACGCTGGAACGTCGAGGCGCCGTCCATCTTGCCGGCCTCGTAGACCTCCTCCGGGATCAGCTGGAGCCCCGCCAGGATGAGCAGTGCCATGAAGGGCGTGGTCTTCCAGGTGTCCGCGATGATGACTGCCCACCGTGAGGACCACTCACCGCTCGTCCACAGGATCTGGTGCCCGAGGACGTGGTTCAGGACGCCGTTCGCGTCGAAGATGAAGTACCAGAGCTTCGCGGTGACGGCGGTCGGGATCGCCCACGGCACCAGGATCGCGGCACGGACGAGCGCGCGGCCCTTGAAGTTGCGGTTCATGATGATCGCCATCCACACGCCGATGGCCGTCTCGAACGCCACGGTGACGACCGTGAAGAAGAACGTGTTGCCCATCGACACCCAGAACTGGGAGCCGAGGCTGCCGGGCGGGCAGGTGACGTTGCCGCACTGCTGGCCGAGCCAGTGCGCGTAGTTCGTGATGCCGGCGAAACCGCCTTCCACGAACAGCTGCGTGGCCTTGTCGAGGCCCTGGTCGAGCTGGAAGGACTGGATGATCGCACTGACGACCGGGTAGCCGATGACGATCGCGAGGAGCAGGATCGTCGGGCCGATGAGGTACACGGCCCAGCGGCCGTGCTCGGCGTTGAGTCCGCCCTTGCGCCGCCGGCGCTTCGGTTCCGTGCCCGTCGGGTTGGGGATGGCTGCGGGGATCTCGGTTGCTGCTGACACGTGTCGGCCTCCTTGCCGGGGGTGTCGGAACGCAAGTAGGGGGCGGACGGGAGGCCCGTGGCGGACCCGCCACGGGCCTCCCGTCCATCAAGCGGCGTGCGCCGCTAGCTGCTGGTCGCCGACTTGAGGGCGTCCTGCATGTCCTTCATGGCTTCGTCGACCGACTTCGATCCCTTGAGCGCCGCGTAGGTGTTGTCCTGGATCGCCTTCGTGACCGCTGGGTAGAACGGCGTGACCGGGCGCGGCTCCGCCGACTCGATCGACTTCAGGAGCGTCGGCAGGTAGGGCAGCTGCTTCGTCAGCTCGGGGTCGGTGTACAGGTCACCGACGACCGGCGCGAGCGAGCCCTGGGTTGCGAAGAACTTCTGCGTCTCGTCCGAGGTCAGGAACTCGAGGAAGTCGTGCGCCGTGGCCTTGTGCTTCGAGTACACGCTGATCGCGGCGTTGTGTCCGCCGAGCGTGGAGGCACCGACGCCGTCGGCACCGGGGATCGGCGCGATGCCGAAGGTGTCCTTGACCTTCGACGAGCCGTCGGTCTTGGCGAGGCTGTAGACGTACGGCCAGTTGCGCAGGAACAGCAGCTTGCCGGCTTCGAACGCGGTGCGGCCCTGCTCCTCCTGGTAGGTGATCGCCTCGGCCGGGATGTTCCCGTCCTCGAACGCGTCCACCAGGTTCTGCAGGCCGGCCTTCGCCTTGTCGGTGTCGACGTCGGGCGCACCGTCGCTGCCGAGCACCGAACCGCCGGAGCCGTTGATCGCCTCGGAGGCGTTGACGGTGAGTCCCTCGTACTTCGCGAACTGCCCCGCGTAGCAGCCGATGCCGGCGTCCTTCGCGATCTTGCAGTCGTCCATCATCTCCTTCCACGTGGTGGGAGGCGTCTTGACGAGGTCCTTGCGGTAGTAGAGCAGCGCGCCGTCCGAGGTCTGCGGGGCGGCGTAGAGGGTGTCGTTGTAGGTCGCGGTCTTCACCGTCGACGGCAGGAGCTTCGAGGTGTCGATCTCCATGTCGCCGGTCAGCGGCGTCAGCCAACTCTTCGCGGCGAACTCGGCGGTCCAGACGACGTCCACATCGACGACGTCGTAGTTCTCGTCCTTCGCCTGGAAGTGCTGCACGAGGTCGTCGTGCTGCTGGTCGGCCTGGTCGGACTGTTCCTTGAAGGTGACCTTCTCGTCCGGGTGGGCCTTGTTCCACTTTGCGATGAGCGGGCGGACGACGTTCGAGTTGTCCTTGCCCTGCACGTAGGTGATGGGGCCGCGGCTGTCCTGGCCGCTCTTGGCGTCGTCCGATCCGGCGCCGGAGCTCCCGCTCGAGCAGCCGGTGAGCACGAGGCCGATGACGGCGACCCCGGCAACGGATGCGAACCGCACCCTGGAGCGTGTTGTCTTCACAGCGTTGTCTCCTCGTTGAGATCACCAGGGGGCATCGATCGGGTTCGACGACACTGCCCTGGAGCAGGCGCCGCTGCCTGCTGGTGGAGGAAGCTACGCCCGGTCCGGCGGGAGCGCAACCGGTTGCATCGGTTCCGTGACCTGAGCGTGACCCATGAGGTTCCCGTGGCTTCCTGGGTGAGCGCCCACAACGAAGGCGCCCTCACAAGCCGTGAAGAAGGCGCCTTCGAAGAGAGGCGAACTCGCTCAGCTGTAGGTGCCGGCGCCGTAATCCGACCATGCCTGGAGATAGCCGCCGTCCTGGGACTTGGCAATTATGACCCGTCGTCCCACTTGGAGCGTACCGGCGGCCATCACACGCCCCGACGAAGCGTTGACAAAGCCGTTGTTCTTGGCTGCCAGCCCGTACCTCCATTGCTGTCTTGCGCTGCCATCAACAGGCTGCATCGTGAACTTCGCGCCAGCGCTCTGCGAGTCCGAAGTTAGAACGTAGCTCTTTGAAGTCTTCGAGACGCTCGCGACGTTGGTGAGCACGATCACGTTGCCGTAGGCAAGCTGGAACCATTGCTGCGCCTTGGTGTTGGCGCACGTGGTCGTAATTACCGCCGCCCCCTTGCCGGTAGAGGTGAGGCACAACTTCGTACCGGTGGAACTGAGACGAGTCAGCTGGTAGTAGTACGTCCTTACCGAGGCCGACGCCGATTGGGCCGGTACGACCACACCCACCGCTGCCATCGCGGCAACTACCAGGGCCGCGAAACGGACTCGTCGCGTGCGCTTAGTCATGTGCTTCTCCCTTGAACCACGCAGGAGACACACCGCCCCCCGAACTTCATCCCACTCCTTCATGCCCCACGGCACGCCCTCATTTGACTGAAGATGTTCACAGCTTCGCCGCTGCGGAACCCCGCACGAACCCCGCCACTGCTGGTCCGGTCCGTTGTCCGGACACCGCGGGCGGTCGTAGCGTCCCGACCATGACCCTGCACTCCTCCGTCACCGTGCCCGGCCCCCGTCGGGTCGTCAGCGTCGACCTCGACGCTCCGCTGCCGCGCCTGGTCGCCGACGAGTCGGGTTCCTCCGCGCTCGTCGTCGGCTACCGCGACGGCTTCCCCGTCACCACCCTCGACGTGCTGCTCACCGCGGACCCGGCCGACGCCGCCCGCGCGATGGCGCCCCTGGTCGACGGCCTCGCACGGACCTCCGGTGCGACGGAGACCCCGATCCCCGACCTCGAGCTCCCGCTCATCTCGATCGTCGTGTCGACCATCGTCACCCGGGTCGAGGACATCCGGAAGCTGCTCGACTTCCTCGAGCACCTCGACTACCCGCGGTACGAGGTCATCCTCGTCGACAACCGCGTGAAGCTGCCCGAGGTCGACGCCCTGCCCGGGCTGCTCGAGGGCCGCGACGTCCGGCTGGTCACCGAACGCCGTCCGGGCTGCTCCGCCGGCCGCAACGCCGGGGTCGCAGCGGCGCACGGCGAGATCATCGCGTTCACGGACGACGACGTCCGGGTGGACGCACAGTGGCTCCGGTCCATCGGCACGCGCTTCGTCCGCGAGCCCGAGGTCGCCGCGGTCACCGGGATGATCCTGCCCGTCGAGCTCGAGACCCCCGCGCAGATCTGGTACGAGGCGTACTACGGCGGCTTCAGCGGCGAGCGCACCTTCCAGCCGGTGACGATCGTGCCGGACGACGTCCCCGGGGTCATGCGTCACGCGCAGGCCCGGGCCGTCCGACCCGACGGCTCGGTGCAGAAGCACTTCGCCGTGTACGGCATCGGCGGCTACGGGGCCGGCGCGAACTGGGCGGTCCGACGGTCGGCGTTCGACGCCGTCGGCGGGTTCGACCCCGTGCTCGGTGCCGGTGTGCCCGCCCGCGGTGGCGAGGACCTGGCGATCTTCATCGACATCCTGTGGAGCGGTGGCCGGATCGGCTTCGAACCCCGTGCGGTCGTGCACCACCGGCACCGGCAGGACCTCGCCGGGCTGCACGGGCAGCTCCACTCGAACGGCGTCGGGTTCACGGCGCTGATGTGCGAGCTCATCGCGAAGGACCGCCGGCACGCGCTCGTGCTCGCGCGGCTGATGCCCCGCGCCGGCAAGATCAAGCTGAAGCAGCTGGTGTCACGACTGGCCGGCCGGCGAGACGCCGCGGCCGAGAGCATCACCGAGGCCTCCACGACCCGGATCCCGCGCTCGCTGGCGTACCACGAGTTCCGCGGCTTCCCGGCGGGTCCGGCGGCGTACTTCCGCAGCCGTCGGTTCTGGCGCGAGGTCGAAGAGGGCCGCTTCCGCCCGTAGGCGGCGTGCAGGAGACGTCCGCACCGGACGGACGGGAGGCCCGTGGCAGCGTCGCCACGGGCCTCCCGTCCGTCCGGTGCGTGCCGTGCACGCGGAGCGCGGTCACCACCCGCGCCGCGACCGCCCGACGACGTACCGCCACGGGCCACCGAGCGCCGCCACGAGCTCGACGCGCTTGAGGCCGGCCGTCGCCTCGCGGAACGCGTCGTCGACCGGCCACCCGCCGACGGCGTCCACCGCGGCGGACACCTGGTCGGCGTCGGCACCGGCGCCCTGTCCGAGCGCGCCGAGCTGCCGCAGCGCCCCGACCGCCCGACGCAGCACGGCCAGTGCGGTGCGCGGTCGGAGCATGAGCTTCGCGACCCACGCGCCGAGGCCGGTGCCGTAGCCGAGCGCCTGCGAGCGCAGCGCCGCACGGTCCGGCCGGTGCTTGTGCCAGACGACGGCCGAGGGCTCCACGGCCAGCGCGCCGCCGGAGAACAGCACCCGGGTGAACAGGTCGGGGTCCTCGCCGGCGCGGGCCAGGGTGCCCGGGCCGAGTGCGACGTCGAACCCGCCCAGGGCGAGCGCGGCCGAGCGGCGGAGCGACATGTTGGCCCCGGTGCCGAACGCGCCCACGGAGAACGGGAACAGCGGCAGGTCGGCCGGCGGCGCCGACGTGCGGAACACCCGGCGGTCGGTGTTGCGCGCCCAGGTGACGCGCTCGTCGAAGTACCGCTGCGTGGGGGTCCGGAGTTCGCCGCTGGGCACGAGGCCGGTCACGCAGACGACGTCCGCGTCGCGGGCGTACGCGTCGGCGAGCGCTGCGAGCCAGTGCCGGTCGACGACCACGTCGTCGTCGACGAAGGCGACCACGGCCCCGGACGCGAGGGCGAGTCCGGCGTTCCGTGCGCGCGAGACGCCGGGTCGGGCCTCCAGGACGTACCGCAGGCGCGGGTCCGCGAGCGACGTGACCACGTCGCGGGTGGCGGTGGTGGTGGGCGCGTTGTCGACGACCAGGACCTCGAAGTCGTCGTGCTCGGAGGCGAGCACCGAGCGCACGCAGCGGCACAGGTCGTCCGGCCGGTCGCGGGTGCCGATGACGACGGAGATGCGCCCGACCGGCGTCCCCGCGGGGGCGGTCGGGAGGCCCGTGGTGCGCAGCGCGCGCAGGGCCGGTCCCAGCTCGGCCGGGTCCACGCCGCCGTCCGCGTCGACACTGACGTCGACGAACCCGGCGATCTCGCGTCCGTCACGGACGAGCAGGCGGGCGCGGCGGAAGCCGGTGGCACCGGCGAGTTCGACGGCGGACGCGGCGAGCGCCTCCTGCCGGTCGACGGCGCCGACCCAGGCCGCGCCGGCCCAGGCGGGCACGTCCGGGGACGGCATCGCGGGCGTGAGCGTGAGCACGCGGGTGGTGGTGGCCTGCTGGTCGGTCATGGTCCGATGCTCCGGTGGGCCTGCTGCGGGGTCAACGGCGGCCGCCCGCGGTTGCGGCGACGGTCGTCCGACTTGCGGTTTGCCGCCAGTACACACTCCCCGGACGGTAGGATCGTGAGGACGACTCGGCGGCAGCACGCCGGGCACGAGGAGGACGCATGTCGATGGGCCCCACCGACGAGCTCGGCGCCGTGCTCCCCTCGGAACAGAGCGTCTTCGTGGTCGACGCCGTGACCTGCGTCTGCGGCCACCTGCAGGACGCCCACGAGCACTACCGTCCAGGCACGGACTGCGCCCTCTGCGACTGCCAGAAGTTCCGCAAGAAGCGCTGATCCGACGCTTTCGAGCCCTGACCGATCGGGGGCGGTGCGGGAAACCGCCGCTTCCCCGCAGACGGGCACGGGTCGCCTTGTCGGCCCCGGAACGGCGCGGTTAGCGTCGCGTCCATGGCCATCTCCCCCGCGGTTCCCGCGTGCATCGTCCTCGCCCACGAGGACCCGGCACACGTGCGCCGACTCGTCGAGGCGCTCGACCCGTTCCCGGTGTTCATGCACTGCGACGCGCGCACCCCCGAGACGGTGTTCCGCGCCATGACCGACGGGCTGCCGGACCGCGTCCGGCTGCTCCCCCGCATCCGGACCGGCTGGGCCCGATGGGAGAACGTCGCCGCCGAGGTGTCCGGCTACCGGGCCGCCCTGGCCGAGACCGACGCCTCGCACGTGGCCGTGCTGACCGGCAGCGACTACCCGCTCGCGAACCCCGCCGAGATCACGGCCCTGCTCGAGGCCCACCGGGAGGAGTCGTTCATCTCGGTCAACCCGCTGCCGTTCGCACCGTGGGGCCGCGACGGTGGCATCTCCCGCATCCGGTTCCGGCACTGGGCGTGGCGGAAGCACATGCTCCGGCTGCCGGTCCCCCGCCGCGTGCCGGCGAACGTCTCCTTCGCCGGGGGCTCACAGCTCAAGGTCCTCGCCCGCCGGCACGCCGCCGCCGTCGTGGACACCGTCGACCAGCGCCCCGACCTGGTCCGGTTCTGGCACCGCACCTGGATCGCCGACGAGACCTTCGTGCCGTCGGTGCTCAACTCGCCGGCGCTGACGCCGGGGTTCGCCGACGAGCACGTCTCCCAGCCGCTCTGGTGGATCGGGTGGGACGGCACGGCCCGGAAGAGCCCGCCGTGGTTGACCGTCGCCGACGCGGGGCAGCTGCTCGAGCGTCGGACGGACGCGGACGTCGAGGTGCAGCACCTGTTCGCACGGAAGTTCTCGACCGACCGGAGCGGTGACCTGCTCGACGTCGTGGACGCGGCCTTCGGGCTGCGCCAGGGCGCGGCGACGGCGACGGCGTCGGGGTCGGGGTCGGGGTCGGGGTCGGTGTCCGCGTCGGCGCGGCAGGATGCGGCAGCGGTGGTCGCGCCGTGAGCTTCCCCCCGCAGACCCGCCGTGAGGCCCGCGCAGCGCGCGAGGCTGGGGCGCCCGTCCCCGTCGCCGCCGTGCCCGAGTCGCTCGACACCGGGTCGGTCGCGGTGCGGAAGGGCGCCTCCGTCCTGTTCGGCCGCGGCCTGCTGTACGTCGTCGTCTGGTCGATGCAGCTCGTCGTCTCGTCGCTCATCTCCCCGGTGCTCGCACACCTCATGCCGCCGGCCGAGTTCGGCGTCCTCGCCTCGGCCATCGCCCTGTACCAGGCGCTCGTCGTGCTGGCCGTGCTCGGCATCGACCAGGCGTCGGTACTGCAGCGCGCCGAGGACGGCGACGACCGCCGGGCGCGTGGCCTGCTCGCCGTCGGCATGGTCACCGCGATCGTCGTCACCGTCGCCGCGCTCACCACGATCCCGGTCTGGGCCGACGCCGCCGGCTTCGTCGGCAACCACCCGCTGCTCCTCGTCGCGGTGCTCTGGACCGGCCCGGCCGCCATCGTGCAGATCTCCCTCGCGCTGCTCGTCGCCCAGGACCGCATCCGGGTCTTCGCGGTCACGAGCCTGCTGTCCTCGATCGGCGGCTCGGTCATCGGCCTCGGGCTCCTCACCTGGGTGCAGGCCGACGCGACCACCTACGCGTGGGGCGGCGTCGTCGCCCAGGGCGTGGCGATGGTCATCGGCATCGCGGCGACCCGCCCGCGTCTCGCCGGCCTGTTCGACCGCAAGACCACCGCCCGGGCGTTCCGCCTCGGCGTGCCGATCGCCCTCGGCAACCTGTCGTACTTCGTGCTGAACGCCGGCGACCGGATCGTCGTCCAGCGGCTGCTCGGCCCGGACGAGGTGGCCCGCTACCAGATCGCCTACGTCGTCGGCTCGGCCGTCATCCTGCTCCTGACCTTCACGAACCAGGCCTGGGCGCCGCACTTCGCCGCCCTCCGCGACCCGGTCGCCCGCCGGCAGCTCGCCATGCACTCCCGCGACGAGCTGTACAAGATGCTCGGACCGGTCCTGCTCGCCGTGACCCTGGTGTCACCGGTCGCGCTGCCGATCCTCGCCCCGGCGTCGTACCGCGTGCAGGAGCTCTCCGTCGTCGTCTTCGTCGTCGCGATCACCGCGTTCCCCGTGGTCGCCAGCGGTGCGACCGGACGCCTGCTGCTGGTCGAACGCCGCGGTGTCGCCGTCGGCGTCATCGCCGCGATCGCCGGCGCCGTGAACATCGGCGCGAACCTCGTGCTCGTGCCCGTGCTCGGCATCGCCGGCGCGGGCCTCGCCACCGTCGTCGCCTACGCGATCCTGGCCGCCATGCAGTTGCTGGCCCTGCCCGACCGCCGCGAGTGGCGCGGACCGGGAGCCCGGATCGTCCTGACGACCCTCGCCGCGCTCGTCGTGGCCGCCGCGTCCCTGCTCCTGCCGCAGGACGTGCTCTGGAACTGGGTCCGCATCGCCGGGGTGGTCGCCTGCCTCCCCTGGTTCCTCCGCCGACTGAAGACCGCAAGGGGTGGTGTCTCGTGAGACCGCGACAGACTGCGACCGACGGCACCCGCCGACTCCGCGTCGGCGTGCTGGTGACCGGACTCGCCATCACCGGCGGACTCGAACGCTGCGTGCTCGAGGACACCCGCGAGCTCGTCGCCGCCGGCCACGAGGTCGAGGTCTGGCACCGGAACGCCCAGTCCCCGCGCGCCGCCGAGGGCCCGCCGCCCTACGAGGCGATGGGCGTGCAGCTGGTGGAGGCCACCGACTACCGGTTCGGCATCACCACCGCGCTCCGCGACGCCTGGCGCTTCGCCCGCGAGGGGCTGCGGATCCGACGATCGCACCTCGACGTCCTCTGGTTGAACCGCCCCGAGTACCTGCCGTTCGGCCGGGTCGCGTCGCTCGTCTCCGGCGTCCCGCTCGCGGTGCACCTGCACCACGCGCCGAACTACCGGCGGCTCGGACCGATCGCCGGCGGCCGTACCCGCTACTTCGCCGTCTCGCACGCGATGGCGCGCGCCTGGGCGGCGTCCGGCGTGCCGACCGACCGCATCACGATCGTGCCGAACGGCGTCGACACCGACGCGTTCCCGGCCGCCACCCCGGCGTCGGTGCACGACGCCCGCGCGGCACTCGGCATCGCCGAGGACACCCCGACGGTGCTCTACTACGGTCGGCTCACCCGGTCGAAGGGCGTGCTCGCCCTCCTGGAGGCGTGGGGCCGCGTCCGCACGACCGCCGCGGCACGCGTGCCGGTCACCACTCCCCCGGTGGCCGGTCACACGGCGCCCGCGCCGCTCCTCGTGCTGGCCGGTGCCCTCTACCCGGAGGAAGCCGACGCCGTGCACGCCGCGATCGACGCGCTCCCCGCCGGTTCCGTGCTCGTGCTCCCCGAGCGGGACGACGTCGTCCCGCTCCTGCACGCCGCCGACGTCGTGGTGGCACCGTCCATCGAGCCCGAGGGCTTCGGCCGGGTCGTGGTCGAGGCGATGTCCGCAGGCCGTCCCGTCGTCGCGGCCGCATCGGGCGGCACCGGAGAGATCCTGTCGGGTGACTGGGCGCGGTACACCGTCGACCCGGCCGACCCCGACGCACTGGCGGAGAAGCTGCTCGACACCCTCGACGACGCCGAGCTCGACCCGTCCCTCGCCGCACAGTGCCGCGCGTGGGTGCGTGACCGCTACGGGCGCGAGCCGCACGTGCGCGCGCTGCTGCAGGCGCTCCTGGCACACGCCCGGCGCTGACCGGGCCGGGCCCGGCGTCGTCTGCGTGCACCGGGCGGCGGCGTCGGTCTGCGCCGGGCTCGGCGCCGTCAGCCGGCGGTGGGTTCCGTGGACGGCAGCGTGGCCCGGGGGTTCTCGCCGTCCGCGGGCACGTCGATCGTCATCCAGTCGACCAGCAACGACCCGGCGGCGTCCCGGGGCGGCAGGCCCTCGAGGGATCCCGTCTGCACCACCAGGTGCATGCGTTCGACGGGGATGTCCTGTGTGGTGCTCCCGACGACCTCGTCGTCGACCAGGAACGACATCCGCGACGGCGTCCACTCGATCGTGTACGTGTGCCAGTCGGCCAGCGACGCGTCGGTCTCGTGGTGGACGCACTTCTCGGCCGGGTCGACCAGGCAGTGCACGTTGAGCCAGGCGGGCGCACCGAGCGCACCCTCGGGGAAGTCGATCTCGCCGTGCGCCCAGACGTTCTCGTCGCTCCAGAGCAGCACCGCCACCCCGTAGCCGTCGACCTCGTCGCTCTTCATCCGGATGCTGTACCGGCCGGAGGTCTGTCCGCCCCATCGTCCGTCGACGAGCGGCACGACCCCGCCGGCGAGCGGGGTGCCCGCCTTCGTCGTGCGGAGGTGCATGTCGAGCATCCCGTCGTGGGCGCTCAGCGTTGACGCCTGGTACCGACCGGTCCCCGCGGTGTCCGCGAAGCCGTGGTAGACGGTGAACCGGTCGTCGTAGGCCGCCTCGAACCCGCCGGACGGGGCGGACTCGTCGAAGTCCTCGGAGAACACCCGCTTCCAGCCGTCCCCGTCGCCGGTCGGCATCGCGACCCCGCTGGGTCCGGGGCCGACGGACGTCGTGCCGGTGGTCGCCGCGGCGACGGCACCGACCGCGACCACCAGGGCGGCGGCCACGATCGCGACCCGTCGTCCCCGTGTCCGGAGCGGCGTGCGGTGACGGGAGGTGCCGAAGCCGTGCGCGGGTGGGGCGCCGTGCGCGGCGGCCGACTGCTCGGCGACGGGGCGGGGGCCGTCATCGTCCGGGGTCATCCAGCTGTCCATGCGCGGACCTCCGAGAGACCGACGTTGATCGTGCTGTTCGACACCCCGGTGGTGGTGAACCGCACCCAGGTGACGTTGCGGGCGGTGAAGTCGACCGTCCGGGCGCTGCCGTCGTTCGGGAGCTCGCCCACGGCGACCTGGCTGCCGTCCGAGAACGTCAGCGTGCCGCTCGTGATCTGGTCGTCGCTGTTCGGACGGTCGTGCAGGACGATGCGCTGGAGCGCGACCGGGGTGGCCCAGTCGAGCTGGATCCAGATGCCGGTCCGTCCCCAGGGCACGGCCCACTCGGCGGTGTGGTCGACCGGGTGACCCGACACCACGCCGTCGACGGCCTTCGCGACGGTCTGGCCGTCGGCCGGGTTGTCGGCGATCGCCGTCGGGGTCGCCGAGCCGGTGACGTCCCGCAGGCCCGGAGTGGGGGTCGGGGTGGGAGTCGGCGTCGGGG
>NZ_QKSX01000034.1:0-2485 GCF_003234305.1 Curtobacterium sp. MCLR17_055 | reverse complement strand
GTGGAGGCGATCGCAGGGAGCGCGGAGGTCGCAGCCCGGGGTCATCCGGGCGAGCGGGCGAAATGCCACGGTGCTCTCGCCAGCCCACCCATACCTTTCGCCCGCTCGCCCGGATGACCCCGGGCTGCGACCTCCGCGCTCCCTGCGATCGCCTCCACCCCGCGAGCGGGCGAAACACCGCGGTGCCGTCGGCGGCGGGCGCGGTGTTTCACCCGCTCACGGGGGCAACCGTCCCTCCACAGCGGCGAGAGCGGGCAAAGCCGTCCACAGAGGAGGCCCGACTCCCGTCCTCGGGGTCGGCTCGCCGTCACGCTGTGGAGATGACCGCAAGACGCAGACTCCCGATGGCACTCCGTGACGCTTCGTTCCGGGTACGGGATGCGCTGCACAGAGGCGTTTCACGTGGCCGACTCGACGCTCGAGATCTCGTCCGCCCGTTCCACGGCATCCGATCAGCGTTCCCACCGGAATCCGTGGATGAACGCGCAAGGGCGCTCGCTCCTCGACTCCGCCCCGATCAGGTCTTCAGTCACGTCACTGCGGCAGCGATCATCGGCGTCCCGCTCCCCCGTCGTCTCGAACGCGATCAGCGGTTGCACGTCACGACGATCGGGACCGACCAAGCGCTCCGGGTCCGCGGCACGGTCGGCCACCGAGCCCGGTACGGATCAGTCCGCGCGACGATCGCACGAGGAGTGCCACTGACCACTCCGGCCGACACGTTCGTCGCACTGGGCTCGATGCTGACGCTCGACGAACTCATCGTCGCGGGCGATGCGCTCGTGGGCTGGCTCGGCTGGGCGACGCTCGACGAACTCGCCCAGGCCGTCCGACGACGACGGGGCATCCGCGGGATCGTGAAGCTCCGCCTCGCGCTCGACGAGATCCGGAGGGGATCCCGGTCTCCCGGAGAGACCCGGACACGGCTGGCACTCGTCCGCCGCGGGCTCCCGGAACCGGCACTCAACCACGATGTCGTCATCGACGGGCAGTGGGTCGCATGTGTGGACCTCGCCTACCCCGAGGCCAGGGTCGCGATCGAGTACGAGAGCGATCTGCACCGCACCGATCCAGCCACCTTCCGGAAGGACCTGACGCGCGGGGAGCACCTCAAGGACGTCGACTGGTGGCTCGTCAGAGCAACAGCAGACGACGTCGCGCACGGCGTCGACCGTTTCGTGGACCGCATCCGACGGCTGCTCGAGGCCGGCGCCAGAGGAGCCCACGACACGCGGTTTGCGACACTTGGGTGAACAATGGTTGACGCTTCAACCAAAACGGTGCACACTGGCGTAGTATCAACTCGATGCAGGCGCATGGAACGCGTCGCACCGCAGACTCTCGTTCGGAAGAAGGACCACCATGACGCTCACCGCTGACACCGTTCCCGGCTACAAGACCGGCACCTGGAAGATCGACCCGACCCACTCCGAGGTCACGTTCTCGGTCCGCCACCTCGCCATCAGCAAGGTCAAGGGCAAGTTCGAGACGTTCGACGCCACCGTCGTCACCGCCGAGAACCCGCTCGAGTCGACCGTCGAGGCCAACATCGACGTCGCGTCGATCAACACCGGCCAGGAGCAGCGCGACCAGCACCTCAAGACGAGCGACTTCTTCCTCACCGAGGAGCACCCGCAGCTGACCTTCCGCTCGACGAGCATCGAGGCGAAGGGCGACGACCTGCACATCGCGGGCGACCTGACCCTGCGCGGCGTCACCAAGCCGGTCGTCCTCAAGGCCGAGCTGGGCGGCTTCACCACGGACGGCTACGGCCAGGTCAAGTTCGGTGCCGAGGCGACCACGAAGATCGACCGCACCGAGTTCGGTGTGAACTGGAACGCGGCGCTCGAGGCTGGTGGCTTCACGCTCGGCAACGACGTCACGATCAACCTCGACGTCCAGTTCGTCCTCCAGGCGGCCTGAGCCACCCCTGACTCAACGCCCGACTGAGGGCACCGAGCGGCACTCCCCGAACCCGAGAAGAACGCCCCGACTCCGCACGGAGTCGGGGCGTTCTTCGTTGTCGGCACCGCTCCCCCCGACCACGAGCGGGCGAAACACCACGGCCCTTCGTCCTGTCTCATCGGGCATTCCGCCCGCTCGACGATGCCGGGTGCCGAAGTCGACGCTGACCCCCGCAATCACGCCCACGCCGGCGCCCATGCCCACGCCCACGCCCACGCCCACGCCCACGCCCACGCCCACGAGCGGGCGAAATACCACGCCGATCCCCGTGGCAGGCCGGACATTTCGCCCGCTCGCGTAAGGACCCGGGCGGGAGGTGCGAGCGACCCCGGCGGAGATCGGGAGCGCGGCCGAGCGGGCGGAATGCCCGGGACACGGCGGGGACGAAGTGCGGCATTTCGCCCGCTCGCGGAACGGGGCGCGAGCACGCGCGGGACAGTGAGCCAGCGGGCACGAGCGCACGAGCGGACGAGCGCCCGGGCGCTCGTCCGCTCGTGCGCTCGTGCCCGCTGGCTCACTG
>NZ_QKSX01000033.1:0-7834 GCF_003234305.1 Curtobacterium sp. MCLR17_055 | reverse complement strand
GGTCACGACTCACCGCCCGCCCCACCCCGCGCGGTCATGTCCCGTCGGCCGAACCCCGGCCAGCCGACGATCTGCGACCACTCGAGGCCCGACAGACAGCACGTCCTGACCACTCACGGACCGCCGAGGTCGCACGAACTGCCGCTCGCAGCCCCGCCGCACGACAGTTCGTGCGACCTCGGCGATGCGCACGCGGCGCGTCGTGCGACCGGGGCGACCCGGCACCAGCCGCGCGAAGGGCCCTAGGACGCCTCGGCGTCGGCGCGCAACCGCATCCGCTGCCCGTCGATGTCGACGAGCTGCCGCTGGATCTCGGCGCGGCGCTCGGCCTGCTCGTGCGGGTCGGCGCGCTGCAGCTGCCCGAGCAACGAGGCCTTGCGGGCGAGCAGGTCGCGCTCGACCAGGGCCACGACGATGCTCCGGCAGTAAGCCGCCAGGTCCTCCGCGTTGCGCGCGGGGATCGGTGCGAGGGCGAGTTCGTGCGTCAGGGTTCGCAGCGGCGCCGGCACGTCGGCGAGCAGCCGGTCGAGCCAGTCCCCCGCGCCGATGACGTCGACGTTGGCGACCACGGCGTCCCGCACCGCGGCGAGCATCGGCGTCGAGAACGTGGCCGACGCGGCGAGCCCGAGCATCGGTGCGCCGACGGACGTGGGCTGCTGCACCATCGCCATCACGGCGTCGCGCTCCATGCGGCTGATCGGGTCGTTCGGCAGCGAGCGGATGCCGGCGACGGGCTCGTCGGGGGTGTCGGCCCCGTCGGTGCCGTTCCCGTTGCGGCCATCGCGCCCGGCGCCTGCGGACCGGTCGTCCTGCCCGGCGGAGCCCGCACGGCGCCTGGCGGTCTCGACCGACCGACGGACCTCGGGGATCTCCATGCCCAGCCAGCCGGCGAGTTCGCGGACGTAGCCCTGCGTCAGCGAGCGGTCGCGGATGCCGGCGAGCACGGGCGCGGCCGCACGCAGGGCACCGACGCGCCCCTCGACGGTCTCGAGGTCGTGGCCGTCGAGCGTGCGGCGGATCATGAACTCGAACATCGGGCGCTTGTTCGTGACCAGGCGGCGGATGGCGTCGTCGCCGCGGGCGAGCCGGAGGTCGCACGGGTCGAGCCCGCCGGGTGCCACGGCGACGTAGGTCTGCGCCGCGAAGCGCTGTTCCTCCGCGAACGCACGAGAGGCGGCACGCTGCCCGGCCTCGTCGGGGTCGAACGTGAACACGACCTCACCGTTGGCGTTCGGGTCGGCGCCGGCCAGGTCACCGAGCATCGGGCGCAGCACCTTGATGTGGTCGACGCCGAACGACGTGCCACAGGTGGCGACCGCGGTCGTGACGCCCGCGACGTGACACGCCATCACGTCGGTGTAGCCCTCGACGATGACGACCTGCTTCTGCTTCGAGATGTCGCGGCGGGCCAGGTCGAGCCCGTAGAGCACCTGGCTCTTGTGGTAGATCGGGGTCTCGGGCGTGTTGAGGTACTTGGGACCCTTGTCGTCCTCGAGCAGGCGGCGCGCCCCGAACCCGATGGTCGCCCCGGTGACGTCGCGGATCGGCCACATCAGCCGCCCGCGGAACCGGTCGTACGGCGAGCGGTCACCCTGGCTGACGAGGCCGGCGGACACGAGCTCTTCCATCGTGAAGCCACGCCCGCGCAGGTGGTCCTTGAGCATGTCGTAGGACTTCGGCGCGAAGCCGACGCCGAAGTGCTGGGCAGCCGAGGGGTCGAACCCGCGCTCCCCCAGGAACCGGCGGGCGGGGTCGGCGGCGGCGGTGGTGAGCTGCGCGGTGAAGTACTCGAGCGCGGCTTCGTTCGCGGCGATCAGCCGGGCACGGGTGTTGTAGTCGGTGCGCGGCCCGTCGCCCTCTTCGTAGTGCAGGGTGAAGCCGATCTTCGCGGCCATGCGCTCGACGGCCTCGGCGAAGGTGGTGTGGTCCTGCGCCATGATGAAGCTGAAGACGTCGCCGTCCTCGCCGCAGCCGAAGCAGTGGTAGCGGCCGACCTGGGGCCGGACGTGGAACGACGGGGAGCGCTCGTCGTGGAAGGGGCACAGGCCCTTCATCGACCCGACGCCCGCGTGCTTCAGCGTGACGTAGTCGCCCACGACGTCGGCGATGTTGACACGCGAGCGGACCTCGTCGATGTCGTTCCGCGCGATCCTGCCAGCCACCCCTCGATCCTAGTTCGTGGGACCGACGTCGGCGGACCGGTCAGACGGCGATGTGGACCGGGTCACGGTCACCCACCACCAGACGTCGGTGCCAGGCGAGTGCACCCTGGTCGGTCAGGCTCGCGACCTGGTCGACGACGGCGCGCAGTCGGCCGGCGTCGTCGTCCGCAGCGTGCCAGTCGGCGGCGAAGCCCGGCTCGAGGTCGGACGCACCGGTCGCCGCCAGCGCGTCGAGCAGTTCGGTGAGCACGCGGCGCTGGTCCTCGTACACGGGCTGACGGTCGCCCTGGGTCATCACGAAGGCCGCGACGATGCCCTTGAGCACCGCGATCTCGCCGATGATCTCGGGCGGGGTGACGACCGACGCGGCGAACCGCACGAGCGATCCCGAGGCGTAGGACTCGCGGGTGGCCGTCGTTGCGGTGCGCGCGAAGCGTCCGATCAGCTGCGACGTCAGGTTCTTGAGGCGTGCGGCGTCACGGCGGGAGCCGTCGTACGCGGTCATCCAGAGCGGCAGCGCACGCAGGCGGTCGAACGCCTCGAGCAGCTCGTCGCGGCTCAGGTCGTCGCCGACCCAGGCGTGCATGGCGGTCACGATGTCGTTCTCACCGACGCGGTCGCCCAGGGCCGCGACGTCGATGAACCCGGCGACGACGGCGTCCTCGAAGTCGTGCACCGAGTACGCGATGTCGTCGGCGAGGTCCATCACCTGCGCCTCGATGCACCGCTGGCGACGCGGGGCGCCGGCGCGGAGCCACTCGAAGGCGTCGTGGTCGTCGTCGTAGAAGCCGAACTTGGTGCGCCCGGACGACGACTCCGACACCCCCTGCGCAGCGGGCCACGGGTACTTGCAGCTCGCGTCCAACGACGCACGGGTCAGGTTGAGTCCGAACGGACGGTCGACGTCGGCGCCGGGCCGGACGCCGTAGACCTTCGGCTCGAGCCGCGTCAGCAACCGGAGCGTCTGCGCGTTGCCCTCGAAGCCACCGATGCCGGTCGCCCAGGCGTTCACCGCGGTCTCGCCGTTGTGCCCGAACGGCGGGTGCCCGATGTCGTGCGCCAGGCACGCGGTGTCGACCACGTCGGGGTCGAGTCCGAGCGAGTCGGCGAGCTCGCGGCCGACCTGCGCGACCTCGAGCGAGTGCGTCAGCCGGTTGCGGGCGAAGTCGAGCCCCGCGGTCGGGCTGAGCACCTGGGTCTTCGCTGCCAGGCGCCGGAGCGCACTGGAGTGCAGCAGTCGGGCGCGGTCACGGGCGAAGTCCGAGCGGCGGTTGCCGTGCTCTTCGGGGAGCCAGCGCTCCGCGTCCGCCGGACCGTACGAGGCGGTGGCGCTCATCCGCCGCTGTGGTGCAGCTCGGCGGCGGCCAGGACCTTGCGGAACTCGGAGTCGACCTCGCGGCTCTCGAGCCAGCGGTCGGGCAGGGCGGTGCGCTTCGGGTGCCCGGCACGACCGCGCGGCCCCTCGGCGTCGGCACCCGGGTACGGTGCGTCGTGGTCGAGCTGGCCGAGGAAGTCGTCGATCTCCTGCAGGCTCGACGCCATCGCCAGGCCTGCCCGGACGTCGCTGCCGATCGGGTACCCCTTGAAGTACCAGGCCACGTGCTTGCGGATGTCGCGGCAGGCGTGCTCCTCGTCGCCGAAGAACTCGACGAGCAGCTCGGCGTGCCGACGGAACCCGTCGGCGACCTCGCCCAGGGACGGCATGTACCGCAGCCCCTCGCCGCGGAACGCCGCGGCCAGGTCACCGAACAGCCACGGGCGACCGAGGCAGCCACGCCCGACGACCACGCCGTCGGCACCGGTCTCGTCGATCATCCGGAGCGCGTCGGCGGCCGACCAGATGTCGCCGTTGCCGAGGATCGGGATGTCGGTGACGGTCTCCTTCAGCGTGGCGATCGCCGACCAGTCGGCGTGCCCGGAGTAGTGCTCGTTCGCGGTGCGGGCGTGCAGCGACACCGCGGCGACACCGGCGTCGCGCGCGATGCGTGCGGCGTCGAGGTAGGTCAGGTGGTCCTCGTCGATGCCCTTGCGCATCTTCACCGTGACGGGGACGTCGCCCGCGGCGCGCACGGTCTTGGTGACGAGCTCGCGGAACAGGTCGAGCTTCCAGGGCAGAGCCGCGCCGCCGCCCTTGCGGGTGACCTTGGGCACCGGGCACCCGAAGTTCAGGTCGATGTGGTCGGCACGGTCCTCGCCCACCAGGATCGACGCCGCCTCGGCCACGGTGTTCGGCTCGACGCCGTACAGCTGGATCGACCGCGGGGTCTCGGACTCGTGGTGCTGGATGAGCTGCATCGACACGGGGGTCCGTTCGACCAGCGCACGCGAGGTGATCATCTCGCACACGTAGAGCCCGGCGCCGTACTCGCGGCACAGCCGGCGGTACGCCATGTTGGTGATCCCGGCCATCGGCGCGAGCACGACCGGCACGTCGACCTCGATCGGGCCGATGCGCAGGGGGCCGCCGACTCGCGAGGCGGGTGCTTGTGTGATCGTCATACCTGTCCCATCTTCCCACGTCGGTGCGCGCCGGTAGCGTTCTCCACATGACGACCGACGCCAGCTCCCGGTTCGACGCCGACGCCCAGGCCCGTGGCCTGCCGGTCGAGGTGGTCGAACGCCCGGCCGCGGACTCCCTGCACGAGGCCGCCGAACTGCTCGGCATCGAGCCCGGCGACATCGTCAAGACCCTGGTGGTGAAGCGCCACGACGGCGGGTTCCTGCTCGCCCTGGTGCCCGGCGGCCGCAGCATCGCCTGGAAGAAGCTCCGCACGGTCGTCGGCGTCAACAAGCTCTCGATGCCCGACGCTACCACCGCGCTCGGGGCGTCCGGCTACGAGCGCGGCACCATCACGCCGATCGGTGCCACGGGCGACTTGCCGGTGTACGCCGACGAGCGCATCGTCGGCCGCCGCGTCGCCCTGGGTGCGGGCCGGCACGGGGCGAGCGCCTTCGTCGACGCCGACGCGCTCGTCGCCGCCTACGGCGCGACCGTCGCCGACATCACCGACGAGGAACCGCAGCGCGACTGACGCAGCCGTCAGTCCGGCACCTCGGACCAGTCGCCCTCGGCCCCGGCGAACGAGCCGGCGTCGATCAGGCACGCATCGCCCTCGCAGACCGGCGCACCGCCGGGCGTGACGAGCGTGAGCAACGCGGGACGGGCCTCCAGGCCGGGAACGCCGGAAACGCCGGAAGCGGCGGAGAGGCCGCGCACGCCCGGCAGTCCCGTGAGCGCGTCCGGCACGGACGGTACCGACGTCACGGCCTGGAGGCGCACCGCGCCCTGGTCACTGATGGTCATGTCCGTCATCGGGTCGCCGCCACGTCCGCGCTCGCGTCGTCCGCAGCGCGCTCGGCCGCCGAGGCGACCTCCTCCGGCGTGGTCTCGCGGAGCGCGACCACCTGGCGGAGCACCTGCTCGAACGCCGTGGGGTCCTGGGCGCCGGAGACGCCGTACTTGCCGTCGATCACGAAGAACGGCACGCCGTTGATCCCGTACGCCTGCGCCTGGGCCTGGTCGGCGCGGACCGCAGCGAGCTGGGCGTCGTCGCGCAGGGTGCTGAGGACCTCGTCGCGGTCGAGACCGATCTCCGCCGCCAGGTCGGCGAGCGAGGACTCCTGTCCGACGTGCTCGCCGCGCTCGAAGTAGGCGGTGAACAGGCGCTCGACCATCTCGAGCTGCTTGCCGTGCTGCTTGGCGAGGTGGATGACCTGGTGGGCCTTCACGGTGTTGGTGTGGTGCATGGCCTCGAAGTCGTACTCGAGACCGACGCCAGCGGCGATGGCGCTGACCTGGTCGAGCATCTGCTGCGCCTGGTCGACGGGCATGCCCTTGTGGCCGGAGAGGAACTCGGCCTCGGTCCCCTCGAAGTCGAGGGGGGTGTCCGGGCTCAGCTCGAAGGAGTGGTACTCGACCTCGACGGGGCGTCCTTCGCTCGAGGCACCGAACGCGGCGACGCCGGCCTCGAACTTGCGCTTGCCGATGTAGCACCAGGGGCAGGCGATGTCCGACCAGACATCGACCTTCACGGAGTCGTTCATGCTGACCCCAACGCGCTCGTGCGGCGCGCATTCCCGTCACCGGCAGCAAGACACCGGTGTTCGCAGGTCGAACACCCGATTGCGGGTGTGCAACGCACGAACACCGGTGTCTTGCGGAGCCGCCGAACCCCTACGCGCCGAGCAACCGCTGCGCCAGGTACCCCTGCAGCTGGTCGAGCGAGACGCGCTCCTGGCTCATCGTGTCGCGCTCGCGCACCGTGACGGCCTTGTCCTCGAGCGTGTCGAAGTCGACCGTGATGCAGAACGGCGTGCCGATCTCGTCGTGGCGACGGTAGCGACGGCCGATGGCACCGGCGTCGTCGAAGTCCACGTTCCAGTTCTTGCGCAGGTCGTCGGCCAGGCCGCGGGCGACGGGCGAGAGCTGCTCGTTGCGCGACAGCGGCAGGACCGCGGCCTTCACCGGGGCCAGGCGCGGGTCGAGGCGCAGGACCGTGCGCTTGTCGACGCCGCCCTTCGCGTTCGGGGCTTCGTCCTCGTGGTACGAGTCGAGCAGGAACGCCATGAGCGCACGGGTCAGCCCGAACGACGGCTCGATGACGTACGGCACGTACTTCTCGTTGGCGGCCTGGTCGAAGAACCGGAGGTCCTGGCCGGACGCCTCGATGTGGTTGTTCAGGTCGAAGTCGGTGCGGTTCGCGACGCCCATCAGCTCGCCCCACTCCGAGCCGGTGAAGCCGAAGCGGTACTCGATGTCGGCGGTGGCGTCGGAGTAGTGCGCCCGCTCGCCGTCCGGGACGTCGAATCGACGCAGGTTCTCCGGGTCGATTCCGAGGTCGGTGTAGAACGCCACCGAGTCGGCGATCCACTGCTCGTAGTGCTCCTGGGCCGAGGCCGGCGGCACGAAGTACTCGATCTCCATCTGCTCGAACTCGCGCGTGCGGAAGATGAAGTTGCCGGGCGTGATCTCGTTGCGGAACGCCTTGCCGACCTGACCGATGCCGAACGGGGGCTTCATGCGGCTGGTCGTGACGACCTGCGCGAAGTCGACGAAGATGCCCTGGGCCGTCTCGGGGCGCAGGAAGTTCAGGCCCTCTTCCGACTCGACCGGGCCGAGGTAGGTCTTGAGCATCCCGGAGAACTCGCGGGGCTCGGTCCACTCGCCGCGGGTGCCGCAGTTCGGGCAGGCGATCTCGGCCATGCGGCCCTCGGGGTCGCGGCCCTTCTTGGCGACGAACGCCTCGATCAGGTGGTCCTCGCGGAACCGGTGGTGGCAGTGCAGGCACTCCACCAGCGGGTCGGTGAAGGTCGCGACGTGGCCGGAGGCCTCCCACACCTTGCGGGGCAGGATCACCGCGGAGTCGAGGCCGACCATGTCCCCGCGGCCGCGGACGAACCGCTGCCACCACTGGCGCTTGATGTTCTCCTTGAGCTCCACACCGAGGGGCCCGTAGTCCCATGCGGAGCGGGAGCCTCCGTAGATCTCACCCGACTGGAAGACGAAGCCGCGGCGCTTGGCCAGGGCGATGACGCTGTCGAGACGGGAGGGCTGTGCCAAAGGGTGCTCCAGAGGTCGCCGAGCTGGGTGCTCGGTGCGGAAACGGTCCGGGCAAGACTACCGGCGATCCCGGCCCGGGAGGCCCGCCCCGGGTCCGCCCTCCCCGCTCACC